>CBDUSM010000011.1:0-11623 GCA_965369825.1 uncultured Bacteroidales bacterium | reverse complement strand
GCCTTTCTTTGTATTTGTATAAATAAAAAAAAAATTAAACAATTTAAACACTATTAAATGTCAATACAAAATTATAGTACATCAATAAATCTTTCAGATGAAAGAACCATCTCTATTGAAACAGGAAAACTTGCCAGACAGGCAGATGGATCTGTCGTTGTAAAAATGGGCGACACCATGCTCCTGGCCACTGTTGTGGCAAGCCATGAGGCGAGAGAAAATGTAGATTTTATGCCGTTATCCGTTGACTATCGCGAAAAATATGCAGCAGCAGGTCGTTTCCCGGGAGGTTTCTTTAAAAGAGAAGCCAGGCCCTCAGAGGTGGAAATTTTAACTTCCCGCCTTGTCGACAGAGCCTTAAGGCCTCTATTCCCAGACAATTTTCACGCTGAGACACAGGTAATCATTACACTTATCTCCGCCGATAAAGACCAACCACCCGATTCATTAGCAGCTCTTGCCGCTTCTTCGGCCCTAACACTCTCCGATATACCATTTAATGGGCCTATCTCAGAAGTTAAGGTTGCCAGAATAAATGGCGAATTTTTTATCAATCCGAAAATATCCCAACTTGAAGATGCTGATTTAACACTTATTGTTGCAGCTTCCCTTGATAACATTTTAATGGTTGAGGGAGAAATGAAAGAAGTTGGGGAATCAGTTATGCTGGAAGCTATTAAAGTGGCTCATGAAGCTATAAAGTTGCAGTGCCAGGCTCAATTGGACTTGTTGGGAAAGGTTGACAAACCTAATGAAACAAGAGAATACGAACACGAAGTAAATGATGATGAACTTTTTGAAAACCTAAAAAAGGCTGTTTATGATAAAGTTTATAACGTAGCCCGCTCTGCTAACCCTGTTAAACATGAACGTTCGGAGGATTTTAATGCTATCAGGGATGAATTTATTGCATCCTTACCGGAGGAGCAGCAGGAAGAAAAGAAACCTTTAATCAACAGATACTTCCACGACATTCATAAGGATGCTGTACGTCAAATGATGCTGAACGATCGCACACGTCTTGATGGTAGAAATTTTAATGAAATAAGGCCTATCTGGGGTGAGATTGATTATTTGCCGGCTGCTCATGGATCGGCGCTCTTTACAAGAGGTGAAACACAATCACTTACCACTGTTACGCTTGGCACAAAGCTGGATGAACAGGTTATTGACGGTGCTGTTATTGAAGGTAAAATCAACTTTATATTACATTATAATTTTCCTCCATTTTGTGTGGGAGAAGCCAGGCCTTTGCGCGGAACAAGCCGCAGGGAAGTCGGTCATGGAAACCTGGCACTCAGAGCGTTGAAACAGGTCGTTCCCGATGGGGAAGATAACCCTTATACTATTAGGATTGTGTCGGATATTTTAGAATCCAACGGATCCTCATCCATGGCAACAGTATGTGCCGGTACAATGGCCCTGATGGATGCCGGAGTTAAGATATCCAAACCTGTTTCAGGAATTGCCATGGGCTTGATTGCCGATAGTCAAACGGGTAAGTATGCTATCCTCTCAGATATTCTGGGTGATGAAGATCACCTGGGTGATATGGATTTCAAAGTTACAGGCACACGCGACGGAATAACTGCCTGCCAAATGGACATAAAAGTTGACGGCCTTTCTTATACCATTCTTAAAGAAGCCCTTGAACAAGCAAAGCAAGGAAGATTGCACATTCTTGATAAAATGGCGGAAATAATCCAGGAACCACGTGAAGATTACAAACCTCATGTTCCACGTATTGTTCAAATGACTATAGCAAAAGAATATATTGGAGCTATCATAGGCCCGGGTGGTAAAATAATCCAGGAACTCCAAAGAGAAACCAATACAAAAATTGTTATTGAAGAAGTTGGGGACTTTGGCATTATAGATATTGTGGCAGTAGATAAATCATCCATCGAGGCTGCACAAGAAAAGATCCGGGCGATAACTGCTGTTCCGGAAATTGGAGAAATTTATGAGGGAAAAGTAAAAAACATTACCTCTTTTGGTGCATTTGTCGAAATATTACCAGGTAAAGATGGACTTCTGCATATTTCAGAAATAGATTGGAAAAGAGTAGAAAATGTTGAAAGCGTATTGAAGGTTGGCGATAAAATAGAGGTGAAATTGATTGATATTGACAGAAAAACAGGCAAACTGAAACTATCCAGGAAAATTCTGCTTAAAAAACCTGACAGGCAATAATAATCTGTAACAATTTGATTCAATCTTCGTATAATTTCTGCAATTATCATCTAAATCACATGTTAAACTAATTAAGTTCTATGAGGCAACTTAAAATTACCAAACAAGTTACCAACAGAGAAACAGCTTCTTTAGATAAGTACTTACAAGAAATAGGTAAGGTTGACCTTATAAGTGCAGACGAAGAAGTTGCTTTAGCACAACGTATTAAACAAGGTGATAAAATAGCCCTTGAAAAACTTACCAAATCTAACCTGCGTTTTGTTGTCTCTGTTTCTAAGCAATATCAGAACCAGGGGCTTAGCCTGCCTGACCTGATCAATGAAGGCAACCTGGGATTGATAAAGGCTGCACAGCGTTTTGATGAAACACGTGGATTTAAGTTTATCTCTTATGCTGTTTGGTGGATACGACAGTCTATTTTACAAGCGCTAGCCGAGCAATCAAGGATTGTTCGATTGCCGTTAAATAAAATTGGATCTATCAACAAAATCAATAAAGCCTACGCAAAGCTTGAGCAAAAATATGAAAGGGCGCCAAATGTTAATGAAATCGCTAATCTCCTCGAGATAACAGAGAATGAAGTTAAGGAATCCATGAAAAATGCCGGAAGGCATGTTTCAATGGACGCACCCCTGATCCAGGATGAAGACAACAACCTGTACGATGTCCTGAGAAACGATGAAGGGCCTACCCCTGAAACGAAATTAATGTATGACTCGCTGAAAAAGGAAATAAGCCGGGCCATCTCAACACTAACGCCTCGTGAGGCTGATGTAATCAAACTTTATTTTGGATTAAATCAAAGCCACCCAATGACACTTGAAGAAATTGGAGAGAGGTTTGACCTAACGAGGGAAAGGGTCAGGCAAATAAAAGAAAAAGCCATCAGACGCCTTAAACATACTTCACGAAGTAAGATACTTAAAACATACCTTGGATAGGTTAGCGGAAACAGTAAAGCTATGCAACACTTAGTAGCCCCTTCTCTTCTTTCGGCCGACTTTTCAAACCTTATTAAAGATATTGAACTGGTTAACATCAGCAAGGCCGATTGGTTTCATATAGATGTAATGGATGGTGTATTTGTTCCAAATATTTCTTTTGGGTTCCCTGTTATTAAATCCATTAAAAAATATGCCATTAAACCGTTAGATGTTCATTTAATGATTGTTGATCCCGACCGGTATATCAAGCAGTTTAAAGAGGCCGGTGCTGATCTGATCAGTGTGCATTATGAAGCTTGTACTCATCTTCACAGAACTATTCAGGCAATAAAATCATATGGCTCAAAAGCTGGTGTTGTACTTAATCCGCATACGAGTGTTCATTTTCTGGAAGAGATCATATCCGAAATTGACCTCGTTACAATCATGTCTGTAAATCCGGGTTTTGGCGGACAAAAATTCATTAAAAACACATATCAAAAGATCCACAAACTTCGGAACATGATCGCCAATAATCATTCATCTGCTCTGATTGAAGTGGACGGTGGCGTCACACTTGAGAATGCACCAGAATTAATTAAAGCAGGTGCTAATGTTCTGGTGGCGGGTAACACTATCTTTTCTTCTAAAAATCCCATCGAAACAATCAGACTTCTAAAAGGGAATTAATCAGGTTAGCATTTCCAGTAATAACAGAACAGGGCCAATGGCCTGTAAACGGCATGAGCAAATTTGGAAAAGGCAAAAAGCAATACCAATTCCATTGATATAATCGTATGAATAATAAAAATAATGTGATTAATCATAGTAGGTGCATACACTACTACTGCAATCTCAAGCCAGAAGCCGGTTAAACCCGCTGTCCATAAAAAAATCAACAACCACCAATCTGCCAGTTTTATATCACCATAGGACTTTGTTGGTTTTGTGATCCGGTAGTAAAGTGCCAGAGATGTTCCATACATCAGGAAAAGGCCAGTGATAGTTCCAAGTATTCTGGTTGGCCACCAAACAAGGGTTGCCGGATCTTTGAAGGCAAAGTTCAACGAAGTGGCAAGCAACAATCCGATAAAACCCCACATGATTGTCCAGTGCACAAACCAGGGCTTCACAAACCAGGGCTTTTTAAACCAATATGAATCTTCCTCCTTATCACAATCCTGATAACGCTTCATAATGCCTAATTCAATAGAAACTTTTTTTACTGCATTGAAAAAGCCAAATTTTGAGTCTTTCCCACTATTCTCTGATCCACCCATACTTTTTCTCAAATGTAAAAACATTCTCAAAAGGGTAATAACCACCACAAGGCCGGTAAAGCCAAAAATAATCATTCCCATATCATGAAGGATTTCAAAAGGCATAAAATTAAATATCCATCTGGCAACAACCTCATCGGGTTTTAATGTTAAAACAAAAAAGCCGAGAATAACAGCCAGGAGAATTGTGGCAATCAATGCAAATGGGTTGCTTTTAAACATTAGTTTTGTCAGGCCGGTTGGCTCGTAAGAAGCGATGGCATAGCGTCGCAGTGCAGCCATATATTCACAAGGATCCGCTTTCCTTGGACAGGTTTCCGAACAATCTCCACAGGAATAACATAACCATATTTCTTTACTATCCAGGATATCCTCTTTTTTTCCAAGTAACCCGTAACGGATGAACATTCGCGGGAAATTCGCATCCTTATCCGTTAAGTTACACACTGCTGTACAGCTTCCACAATTATAACAAGCATTAAAACTATCCGCACCGTATTTTTTAATTTCTGTAGCAAATCCAGGAACTAATTCAGCCATTTTTTTATTTCTTAGTTTTTAGTTTATAATAAAAAAACTCATCATCATCATCTATTTCACCTGCTTCAACATCACCAAATTTTCTTAATGTCATAAGTGTATAGGTCACTACAGAAAGAGCAAGTTTTGTTTCATCAGCAATTTCCGGAATTGATTTTTCACCAAGCTCCAATGCCTTCAATATCAATTTCTTCAGTCGTACAAACTCTTTTCTTTTTTCTTTTACTTCTTCTGAAACAACTCTTCTCTCCTTGATATAATCGATCGTTTTTCGTTTTTTTTCACTCATAATTCTATAGTTTGAATTTGATTGATTATTCAGCCATGGCTTCAATCATGGTTTCAATTTCAATGTTAGTAAACCCAATTATTTCAATAGCATCAACCGGGCAAACAGGTGCACACATACCACATCCTTTACATTTAGCCTCAACAACAGTAGCAATATATTTTCCCTCATGTTCAATTTTTTCTATTGCATTGTATGGGCAGGCAGGCAAACATTTATCACACCATTCACAGGTAGTTGGATGGATTGTTGCAAGTGTTGGTTCAAGTTCAATTTCACCTTTTGTCAGCAATGAATTTGCTTTGGCAGCAGCCGACAGCGATGACTTCATGGCCTCTGTGATATTTTTTGGCCCCTGACAAGCACCGGCAATAAATATCCCATCAATAACTGTTTCAACAGGGCGGAGTTTTGGATGGATCTCATTGTAAAACCGATCACGGCCAACAGGAACTTTAAGAATATCTCCAATAGAAGTGTCCTTTCTCCGTTCCATTCCGGTCACCAGAACGACCATGTCCGGATAAATATCTATTTCTTTACCTGCAGTCAAAAAATCTTCAACGCGGATAACTGTTTTATCTCCTTCTTTTTCAACAACCGGATCGGAATCCTCATAGAATTGAAGGTAAATATCACCTTGATTGGAGGATTGTTCATACAACAATTCCTGTTTCCCATAAGTTCGTATACCCCTGTTCAGGTGGTAATTCCGGATGTCCCCGTATTTTTCTTTAATATTTATTGCTGTATGTATTGCAGAAGTACAACAATACCTGGAACAGTATTTATTTTCCCCATTTAATTGTCTGCTTCCCACACAATAGATATAAGCGACATTTTTAATTTGTTTACCATTGTAAATCAGCTTATCATCATTCAACTCAATCAACCGTTTAAATTGTTGCATTGTGAGCACATTGTCAATAGTTTTATATCCGTATTCACCTTCTTTAGGTTCATAAGGATCAAATCCGGAGCACAATAAAATAGCACCTGATTGAATATCAATAATTTGTTCTTTTTGTTCCAGATCGATGTCCTGGCAAACTTTTTGACATTCCCCACAAAATGTGCAATATGCCTTATCGATTGCAGGCATTTTAGGAAATTCACTTTCAAAGTTCTTATAAATAGCTTTCCTTTTGGTCAGGAAAAAATTAAATTCATCCGGTACTTCAACAGGACATACTTCAATTGCTTTATCCAGGTTCTCAATGTTACATACTTCTTTAACATATCTTGGTGTTAACCTGACTTTAATATTCATATCACCTACACTTCCTTTAGATGACAAAAGTTCGGCGCCGGTGTAAAGTTTAATATTGTCATGTTTCATTATTTCTTCGAAGAGCCTTGTAACAATTTCTTCTCCGGATTCGTGCGTTGTAAAAAGATCGCCCCATTGTGAAACTCTTCCACCAACAAAATGTTCTCTTTCGATCAGATGGACAAAAGTACCCATATCGGCAAGTCCAACGGCAGAACGCATTCCGGAGATACCTGCTCCTATCACAGTTACTGTATTCAATGCGGAGATCTTAATCGTGGTAAGAGCTTCTGAGTGACTCACTCTCGCTATTCCTGCGTTTACAAATCTTACCGCTTTCTCAGTTGCCTGTTTCGGATTATCAGAATGAGCCCATGATCCTTGCTCTCTGATATTTACCTGTACATAATTATATGGGTTAAGGCCGGCCCGTTGTGCCACGCTCCTGAAAGTCGGAACATGTAATTTAGGAGAGCAGGATGCAATTACGATGGCATCCAGGTTGTTTTGTTGAATATCATCAACCATCTCCTTTTGCGCCGAATCGGCACAGGCAAACATGGTTATTTTCGTCAGAGCCACACCTTCTTGTTGGCTGGCAATTTCTTTAACCTTTTCTACATCAACATAATCCGAAATATTTGAACCACATTGACAGATATATACTCCTATTTTATTTTTCATGATACCTCCTAATGTAACTTGCTGTTTCTGATGATGCTGCACCAGCAGACAAAATTGAATCCGGAATATCCATAGGCCCTGAAGCTGCCCCTGCAACAAACACACCATCAATACTTGTCTTCGCAGGATTTATCAACTCATCAACCTGTTTTACATAATCGAAATCATCCAGGGCCAGGCTATCATCACTAAACATTCCCTTTGTTTCCGGATTTGCCAATAGCCCAACCGAAAGGACCACAAGATCATGTTCCGCCTCTTTTACTACTCCTTCTTCTATATCTTCATACCTTAAAATAAGATTACCATCCTCTTTTTCATGGATTCTTCCAACTTTGGCTTTTACAAATTCCACCCCCATACCAATTCCTTGTTGATAGAACTCACAAAACCCTTTACCGAATGCCCTGATATGTAAATAATAAATTGTAACATCTGCCATGGGAAGGGCCCCTAAAAGCAACTGCGCTTGTTTAATAGAATACATACAGCAAACCTGGGAGCATATCGGGTTTCCAACAGTGTGGTCTCTGGACCCTGTGCATAACACATAGGCAATATTATCGGGCATCTTCCCATCCTTCGGCCTTAAAACCGCATTATAGGGGCGAGTTGGCACCAGGTGACGCTCCATTTGCATGGATGTAATAACATTCTTAAACTTACCAAACCCATATCTTGTTATCACCTCCGGCTCAAACAAATTAAAACCTGTTGCCATAATAACCGACTTGATTTTTACCGGAATTTTCTCGATTTCCTGTGTAAAATCAATGGCATCTGCAGGGCATACTTTCTCACAAAGGCCGCAAAGGATACAATTTTCAATATCAATAGCAACTATTCTTGGACTGGCAATGCTGAAAGGCACATAGACCGCTTTTCTTCCTACAAGATTATACTGGTATTGATCTTCAACCACCACCGGACATTTTTCTTCACATTCCTGGCAACCAGTACAATTTTCTTCAATAACATATCTTGGTTTTTTAACAACTATTGCCGAGAAATTTCCATTGCCATTTTTCTCAATATCCTCCACAACACTATTAGTCAGGACTTTTATATTGGGATGGCGCATAGTTTCCGAAACCTTAGGTGTTGTAATACATGCTGCACAGTCCAATGTAGGGAACACCTTACTTAGATGGATCATCTTTCCGCCAAGCGAAAGGTCCTTTTCCACAAGCAAAACCTGGTATCCCATATTGGCAAGATTCAACGATGCCTCTTCACCTGCAATCCCTCCTCCAATAACAAGCACATCATAATTTGCCCCATTCTCTGCAGAATCAGTCAAATTTTCATTTTGTATCATCATAGTTCCCATTATTTATCAATTATTAAGATGCATGTCCCCTTCATTTGAGGAGGTATTGAGGCCATCCTCATTTTCTCATCATCCTGGCAATAATGCAATTAAATAAATCAGTTAGATTTTGATAATGCTTCGGTGAAGCTTATCATATGATTCACAAAAGCTTCAGCGCATACCGAACAAATTGCAGCCATTTTCAACCGGGCCGGATCAAGGCCTTTCTCTCTCATCATATCCTGCGTACGTGAAACCACCTGTGATGTCAGCTCAATACACGATTCACCATAAGTACAATCGGTGCCATCTGCTGCAATAAAAACGCCATCGAATCCCTTGTCAAATGCATGCAAAATCCATCTCGATTTTATTGCACTTGAGCAAGGGAGTGAAATTGTAAAAACAGTTGGCGGATAATGCATTTTTAACAAACCAGCCAGGTCAATAGCGGGATCTGAAATTTTTTCCGTGGAGAAAACCAGTATCTTGGGTTGAGATTTCTCCTTTCCAGTATCCATCATAATTATTTTTTCTTCATGAAAACTCTAAAAAAGCCTGCATCCTCATAATCACCCATGTATTCATGACCTTTTTTATTGGCCCATTTTGGAATATCACGCTTTGTGCCAACATCGGTAGATAATATTTCCATTATCTGGCCGGAGTCAAGTTCGCCAATTCCTTTTTTTGCAGCCAAAAGCGGGCCTGGGCATGAAGTGCCACGTGCATCAACTACTTTGTCGGCATTCAAATTTTTTAATTCTTCTGTTGTCATGTTTCGTTCTCCTATTATTTTGTTAATACTATTATTTTACCAATGATATTATATTATTGGAAGTAGCTGGTTACAAGTTATTTAATAAAAGCAAATTTTGAATGATCAAAGAAAATGCAAAAAGTGCCATATCAGTTAAATATTACTTGCAACATGAAACCCGCAACAAAATTAAATAAATAAGTGTACATCTGCTTCTTGTGCAGAAGAAACATATTCACCGATCCCACAAATATCATCTACCAAATCAATAAAATCATCCATCTTCTCTCCACCCCATATTTTACCGGCAAGACTACAGATGTAAATCTTAACATTGGTCAGCTCTTTAGCCTGCTCGAAAAAATCCTGCCAGGATGGAATATTAAGCTCTTCCAATGCTTTTAAAAACTCCTCTTTATGTTCCGGTAATTCTGCGACACTTTCGGTCTTTTTTCCTTTAATAAAAGCCCGTGCACCCATTAAGAGAACAAAAACTTCTACATCCATATCATCAGCCGCAGCGCCACTTAATATAACACCGGCAGCTGTTAATTTATCTACGCTCCCTGAAAAGAGAGCCATTGTCATTTTTGCCATTTTACTATTCCTCCTTTTAAATCAATTTATCTTAAATCTTAAATCTTTTATCTTTTATCTTTTATCTTTTATCAATAATCTTCATCATCCACCGCATCCACCACTTTCCTCTTCAACTTCAACCGGAGCAGCCTGTCCGGTTGCTTCAGGTCCGGTTTCGATAAGTTCAGGATAGCTATTCAACCAAGCCTCCATACCTCCTTCAATTAAGTTAACATGCTTGTATTTAAGTTTTTTTAATGATGCAGCAGCTAAAGCCCCACGTTCATTATTCTCAGCATAAATAAAAATGTAATCTCTCCGGTTTGATATCCTCTTGGAAAACTCCAGAATTCCCCGTGGAATATTTATTGAACCCGGAATATGACCTTCTGTATATTCATCCGCTTCACGGCAATCAATCAAAACAAAATTTCCATGCTGTTCTGACAAATGCCTGAACTCATCTACGCTTATCAGATCTGCTGAAGAGATTGCTTTAGCTATCATTTCATCCAGGCTTTCCGGTTTAATACTTCTATTACAACCAGCAAGCATTACTAACAATATTGAAGAAAGGATGATCAGGTTGCGGCCGGAAAAAAGGATACTTTTTCTATTATTCCTCATGATATTTATATTTTAATCCCAAATAAAATTATTCAACAGGATTTGATGAATCAGCTACCCATTCGTATAAAGCGCCATCATATACTTTCACATCAGGATAATCAAGCATATATTTCAAAACAAAAAAGACAATACCTGCTCTGTTACTGGTCTCGCAATATAAAACAACCTCTTTGTCAGGAGTAATCCCGGCATCAGTTATTATTGCCTGCAATTCCTCTTTCTTCTTCAGCATGCCATTTTCAGCTACAACATTTTTATATTCAAAATGAATGGCACCCGGAATATGTCCTTTCCTGGTGACTTCACCTTTTTCTCCATCAAATTCGGCTTTACTACGAGTATCGACCAGGAGAACCTGGGGGTTATTCAAGTAACTCTTAACGTCATCTGTTGAAACAATAAAACTTTTCTCAAGAGTATAATTGAATGTTACGGCATCTTTTTCCGTCTTGTTCTTAGTGAGAGGGCCCCTGGCTTTTCTCCATGCACCAAGTTGTCCATCAAGTATTCTGACATCTTCACAACCCAAATAATCAAATATCCAAAAAAGCCTTCCGGCTAACACACCTTTTGCACCATCATAAACGACAATGGTTTTCGTGTCACTGATACCCTTTGAGCCAAAAACAGCAACCATTTCTGCCGGTGTTTGCAACAAGCCTTCGATATCACCCGGTTTATACAAGTCGAACGGGTAAACATTAACCGCATTTGTAATATGCGACTTGTTATAATCCTCTGCCTTTCTGGCTGAGACAATAATCACATTTTCATCATTAACCATTCCCTTTAATTCTTTAGCAGAGATCAGGGTTTGTCCAAAAACATCCAGACCGAGTAATATCAGTATGAACGCTAATCCAAATAATATTTTTTTCTTTTTCATTTCTTAAAAAATTAACATTTATTAAAACTTAGCTTGAACTTGTATTAAGAATTTACTTTGATAAAAGTCACTTGTAATATTTTTATTTTCGTTTATCAGGTAGTTAGCCTGAA
Organism: uncultured Bacteroidales bacterium; assembly: GCA_965369825.1. GTDB lineage: Bacteria > Bacteroidota > Bacteroidia > Bacteroidales > JAGONC01 > JAGLWB01. The sequence continues at coordinate 161 of CBDUSM010000011.1, read as the reverse complement.
TCCTCGACCAGTCATTCAGGAAATAGTTCAACCCGATTGTTGTTGTGTATGTTGCATTATCACCTATAGCCCAATCAGAATCATACCATTCATATTTCACTACAGGTTGAAGCCCGATTGATGTCATATACATTGCCTGAACATACAAACCGCTTTTTTCA
>CBDUSM010000010.1:0-11812 GCA_965369825.1 uncultured Bacteroidales bacterium | reverse complement strand
ATTATTTTGAATTTAAATTTTTCAAATGAAATTTGTTCATTCTTTTCAGGCATCCTTCCAACTATTTCAAGGATTAAACCTGCCAGTGATTCTGATTCTCCTTTAACCTCATCAAAGATTTCATCATCAATCTTTAAAATCTTACAAAAATCATTAATCAGGGTTTTGCCTTCAAATAAATAATTATTGTCATCCAGCTTTTGATAAGTAAGCTTATCACTTTCTGTATCAAACTCATCACTGATCTCACCAACTATTTCTTCTAAAATGTCCTCCAGTGTTACTATTCCGGAGGTGCCACCATATTCATCAACCACAATAGCGAGGTGGATTTTTTTCACCTTGAATTCCTTAAGCAAGTCGTTGATCCTTTTTATTTCAGGAACAAAGATTGCCGGTCTTATTAATGATAGCCACTGAAAATCCGTTGGGTTACCCAAATGAGGAAGAAGGTCTTTAACGTATAATATACCCAAAATATTATCAAAGCTTTCCTCAAAAACCGGTATGCGTGAGTAGCCCGAATCATTTATTACTTCAATAAGCTCCGTGAATTTCATTTTTGAATCAACGGCAGTTACATCCACTCTGGATTTCATAATTTCTCTCACTTCCGTTGCGCCAAACTTCGCAATTCCCTTCAATATGTTTTTTTCCTCATCCGGTGTACTTTCATCAGAAGTAAGGTCAACGGCTTTTGACAAATCACTTCTTGATATACCCATTCCTTTTTTTGAGATTCTATTGTCAATTAAAGATGTCGACCTGACCAGAATTAGACTAAGAGGAAAGAAAAATTTTTTGAGAAACATTAATGGTCGTACCATAATGTTCGCCAAACGAACCGGATATTGTGTTGCATACATCTTTGGAAGTATCTCGCCAAAAAGCAAAATTAAGGCTGTAACAATAATCACCTGACTAATAAATGTCACCACCGGGTAAGTGTGAAGGTCAAAAAGTTCGAAAGTCAGGTATGTTGATAATATTACAATAGAAACGTTAACAAAATTATTTGAAATCAATATTGTTGCCAGAAGGTACTTGGGGCTCTCCAGTAGTAAGGTTATTAATTGATTCTTTTTATTGTTAACCGTTTTGATCTCTTCCGTTTGCGAAGGGCTAAGAGAAAAAAAAGCTATTTCAGATCCGGAGATCAATGCTGAACACATCAATAATCCAATCATAGCTATAAACCCAATAATAATATTTGGCGATGGTAAAAACGAAAAATTATTGGATAGTAAAAAAATATAGAAAAAATTTAGTCCTGTATATAGATCGTCCAAAATACAATGAAGTTTTCGATCTTAATTAATTACCCTTGCCGCAAAAATAATTAATATTCACAAAACAGGGGTCAAAAATAATAGAGGCTGTTTGGCCAAACTATCCAAACAGCCTCTCATTTTCCATTCTAGAATGGCAGATCATCCTCAGGAGTTTCCGTGTCAGTGTCATTCTCTTCCTGAACAACTTCCTTGTCTGCAGGGGTTGTCCCTGAATGATTTTCTGAAGGCCTGCCTCCAAGCATTGTCATACTTTGTCCTTCAACCTCGGTTGTGTATCGGGCATTACCTTCTTTATCCTCCCACTTCCTTGTTCTTAACCTGCCCTCAAAGTAAACCTGATTTCCTTTGTGTAAATATTCTTCGGCTATTTCAGCCAGGCGCCTCCACAAAACAACCCTGTGCCATTCTGTGCGTTGCTCTTTGTTGCCTTCTTTGTTTGTAAATGTTTCTGTTGTGGCCAGTGATATGTTAGCCTTTTTTACACCATTTTCAAACGTCTGGACTTCAGGATCTCTACCTAAATTCCCAATTAAGATTACTTTATTTATTCCGTTAGCCATAAAATTAATTTTTAAATTAAACCATTACAAAGTTAATAAAATTTGAGTGCCTTTTGACCGGTTTCAATAATTCCACCCTTGATTTTCTGTTAATCCGGTAATCTCGATTTTGTGACCCTAAAAAAAGCAAAAAAATTATTTTTTTTTTAATTTCCAATGAATGGTATTAAACCTCAGATTAAGAATTCTTCGAAAAACAGGTCAATGAGACGGGGCACAGGATATTTTTTAATCTCATGAATATTTACAGCCAAATACCCTTCGGTGCCAACTAAACTCGTCTGGTCCTGTACAACAATAATGTTAAACTGCGTTAGAAGAATCTGATGGCTTAATATATGCTTATATAGTTTCGTTCGCTTCATCAGCGTTGGATGAATTTCCTGAAAAAGCCTCAGCCATAATTCCGAAGAGACAATTTGATCGTCCGAAAGAGGTCTGTCAGATTCAATGAGAGGAAAATCATACATATTCTTCCAGATATCATTGTTATTTCTTTTAGAAATTAAAATTTGCCGGTTGTTGTTTTTTGCAAAAACAACAACCAAATAATTAAAATACCTTATTTTTTGTTTCACCGTTTTCTCTGTAACCGGCAATTGTTCAACCATTGAATGTTGATATGCAAAACATGAGTTAGTAAATGGGCATGTTTCACAGTTGGGAGAAACTGATTTACAATGAAGTGCGCCAAATTCCATAATCGCCTGGTTGAATATTTCATGGCTATCATCAGGCATTAAGCTTTCGGCAATTTTTTTAATCCGGGATTTACCTATTGAAGAATTAACTGAAAAAGTAACCCCATGCATACGACTTAATACTCGAAAAACATTGCCATCTACAACAGGATAGGGCTTATTGAATGCAAACGAAAGAATTGCGCTAGCCGTGTAATCTCCAATACCTTTCAGGGTAATGATATGTTCATAGGTATCAGGAAAGGAACCTCCATATTTATTGACAATCACTTTTGCAGAATGTAACAGGTTGCGGGCCCTGGAATAGTAACCAAGTCCTTGCCATTCTACAAGTACGCTCTCCTCGTTGGCTCCTGCCAGTTCTTTAACGGTCGGGAACTTTTTTACAAATCGATTGAAATAACTTAACCCCTGGTTAACCCGGGTTTGCTGTAAAATAATTTCTGCAATCCAAATTAAATATGGGTCTTTCGTTTTGCGCCATGGTAGGTTACGATGGTTTACCATATACCATTTTATCAGCTTCGTTGAAAATTGCATTTAAATATAATTGGATTTCATGGTTAAACAGTTTATCTTCGTCCAATAGTAAGGCAAATCTTGTTTTATAAGTGCCTGAAATAAAAAATTTTAACAAAAATCATTATTTATTTTCAAATTAAAGTAAAATAACTTTATATTTGCACCCCATTAAAAAATTTATTTCAAATTACTAAAAATATTGGAAACATGACAAAAGCAGAAATTATAACAGAAATTGCTAACCAAACAGGTGCTGAAAAATTAGTTGTCAAAGAATGCGTCGAAGCTTTCATGGATTCCGTTAAGAATTCATTGTTGCGCAACGAAAATGTATATCTGAGAGGGTTTGGCAGTTTTATTATTAAAAAAAGAGCTGAAAAAACAGGTCGGAATATTTCGGAAGAAACAACGATTATCATTCCTGCACATAATATCCCGGCATTTAAACCTGCGAAGTCGTTTGTAAATAACGTGAAAAAAAACGTGAAATAATTAATTACGAACTTAAATCCATCTAAAATGCCTAGTGGAAAAAAGAGAAAACGCCATAAAATGGCAACTCATAAAAGGAAAAAGCGTCTGAGAAAAAACAGGCATAAGAAAAAATAATTTTACCTAATCCATTTTCCGTTGTCTAAAGCAAATAGTTTTGACAACGGAAAATTACACCTGAGAACCTGATATTCCCAGGTGCCTCTTAATCATAGGCTGGTTCTGCCATGATATTTTTACGAAAACCAATTTTATTGTGAACAAGGAGTTAATAATCGATTCAAAGCCATCTGAGGTTACAATAGCTTTGCTTGAAGATAAACGACTTGTTGAGCTTAATAAAGAAAAGACGAACAATAGCTATGCTGTTGGTGATGTATATCTTGGAAAAGTAAAAAAAATAATGCCCGGCCTAAACGCTGCATTTATTAATGTTGGACATGATAAAGATGCTTTTCTTCATTACCTTGACCTTGGCCCACAAATCAGGTCGCTAAATAAATTCACAAAACTTAAACTGTCGGGGAAAGCACACCATCTTTCAATTGACAAATTCAACCTCGAAGAAAGTATTGATAAGACAGGTAAAATCTCATCAATTTTAAGTTTGAACCAGCAGATAGTTGTCCAAATCGCTAAAGAGCCAATATCTACAAAAGGGCCCAGGGTCTCATCTGAAATCTCTTTTGCCGGTAGATACCTCGTAATGGTACCTTTTTCTAATCGGGTTTCTATATCCCAAAAGATAAAAAATTCAGATGAGCGCAACCGGCTTAAAAGACTAATTACAAGCATTAAGCCCAAGAATATTGGAGTGATCATTCGGACAGTAGCCCAAAATAAAAAAGTTGCCGACCTCGATCAGGAACTTAAATCCCTGGTCAGAAAATGGGAGGTCACAATGAAAAAACTTCCCAAAGCTAAAGCACCGCAAAAAATCATTAGTGAAATTGATCGTACCTCTGTTATCTTAAGAGACATGCTTAACGATTCTTTCAATAACATTTATGTTAATAACCACGTGCTCTATGAGGATGTTAAATCTTATCTTCAGAAAATCGCCCCTGAAAAAATCGATATTGTTAAATTGTACAAAGGAAAAAACACAATTTTCGAGCAATTTAATGTTGATAAACAAATAAAAAGTTCGTTTGGCAAAATCGTAAGCATAAAAAGTGGTGTTTATCTCATTATTGAGCACACTGAGGCGCTTCATGTGATCGATATTAACAGCGGGCACAGAATAAAAGCACAAGACTCTCAGGAAACTCAAGCGCTGGGAGTTAATATAGAAGCGGCTATTGAAGTGGCACGACAACTCAGGCTCAGAGATATGGGTGGAATCATTGTGGTTGATTTTATTGACATGCATGAATCCGTAAACAGAAAGGCGTTGCATCAAAAAATGAAAGAGGAAATGGCAAAAGACAATGCCAAGCACTCAATATTGCCTCCCAGTAAATTTGGACTGGTGCAGATTACCCGTCAGCGCGTCCGTCCGGAAATGAATGTTCAAATACTTGAAAAATGTCCGGTTTGTGATGGAACAGGAGAGATCAAACCCAGTATCATTCTTATCGATGAAATAGAAAACAATATACGTTATCTGATTCAGGATCAGAATGAGAGCTGCATTTCTATTGCCACACATCCCTATTTATTCGCCTACCTTACAACTGGAATATTTTCGATTAGACTAAAATGGTTCTATAAATTCAGGAAATGGATCAGGCTGAAACCGATGAATTCCTATCACTTTCTCGAGTGCCATTTTTTCAATAAAAATGGTGACGAAATAAAAATGTAACATTACCCTTCCTGCTCATTCTTCCCCCTAATAGGGATTTCTTATATCAATTTAATTTTTAGTAATTTCGCGACATGGAAATTGTAGTAAGTGGCATACGGCCAACAGGAAACCTTCACCTTGGAAATTACTTTGGTGCAGTAAAGAATTTTGTAAAAATGCATGAAGAAAATGATTGTTTTTTCTTCATTGCTGATTACCATTCGCTCACAACACACCCCACCCCGGAAAACCTGCACGGGAATGTAAAACAGGTGCTTGTTGAATATCTTGCCGCCGGGCTTGATCCGGAAAAAGCAACCATCTACATTCAAAGTGATGTGCCGGAAGTTACAGAACTTTATCTGCTGCTTAACATGAATGCCTATCTTGGCGAACTGGAACGTGTTACTTCTTTTAAAGAAAAAATCAGAAAGCAACCGAATAATGTTAATGCCGGCTTGCTAACCTACCCTACTTTAATGGCAGCCGATGTGATTATCCATAAAGCAGCTAAGGTTCCGGTTGGCAAAGACCAGGAACAAAACCTTGAAATGATGAGAACATTTGCCCGGCGCTTTAACAGGATGTACAAGGTGGATTATTTCCCCATTCCCGCAGCATATAATTTTGGACAAAGCCTGGTAAAAATACCCGGGCTCGACGGAACTGGTAAGATGGGGAAATCTGAAGGAGAAGGAAATGCGATATTCCTTGTTGACCCTCCCGAAGTTATTCGAAAAAAAGTAATGCGGGCTGTTACAGACACAGGGCCCACACAAATAAATCAACTCAAACCAGAACCTATTCAAAACCTTTTTACACTTATGAGCGTTGTCTCTTCTAAGGAAACGACAACTTACTTTGACGATCAATATAATAACTGCCAGATCAGGTATGGCGATATGAAGAAAAAACTCGCTGAAGACGTAATCGCTTTTACTGAACCATTCAGGGAGAAAGCCAAAGAATTATCGTTAAACAACGAATACCTCAGAAAAGTAGCAAAAAAAGGAGCTGACCGTGCCCGTGCCAGTGCATCTAAAACCATTAAAGATATCAGGGAAATTATCGGATTTAAACCATTTTAATAACCAGGTGCATTTTATTCCCCTCTATGCGAAAAAATATTAACAAAACAATAATAAAAGAAACTGTTGTCCTTGTTGGTCTGATTACAAAAGAACAAAATGAGGAAAAGGCAAACGAATACCTTGATGAGCTTGATTTCTTAGTAGAAACGGCAGGTGGCACTACTGATAAGCGCTTTTTACAACAGCTTATTCGGCCGGACTCAAGAACCTTTGTTGGTTCAGGTAAACTAAATGAGATAAAAAATTTCATTGCCTCTTCAAATATTGATATTGCTGTTTTTGATGATGAACTAAGCCCTTCACAACTACGAAATATCGAACAAATCCTTGAATGTAGAATATTAGACCGAAATAACCTGATCCTGGATATATTCGCCAAACGTGCCAGGACAGCACATTCTAAAACACAAGTCGAGCTTGCTCAATATCAATACTTACTACCACGCCTGACCGGGATGTGGACGCACCTTGAACGACAGAAAGGGGGAATCGGACTCCGGGGACCCGGGGAAAGTGAAATTGAAACCGACCGTCGGATCATCCGTGATCGTATCAGCCTGCTTAAAAAAAAACTACTACAAATTGATAAACAAAAAGCCACACAACGAAAACACAGAACGGGATTGGTGAGGGTGGCACTGGTTGGGTATACAAATGTTGGGAAATCTACCATCATGAATTTGCTTAGCAAATCAACTATTTTCGCCGAAAATAAACTCTTCGCTACGCTCGATACAACAGTCAGAAAAATGGTTATTGGTAATTTGCCATTCCTGATCTCTGATACAGTTGGGTTTATCCGCAAGTTACCACACAGCCTGATCGAGTCTTTTAAATCAACCCTTGATGAAGTAAGGGAAGCCGATATTCTTGTCCATATTGTTGACATTTCTCACCCTGATTTCGAAGACCATATGAATGTAGTGAAAGAAACCCTTACCGGTCTCAATGCCATTGATAAACCAATTATAGTGGTTTTTAATAAGATTGATGCTTATACATTTGTTGTAAAAGAATCTGATGACCTAACACCCAAAACCAAAGAAAATTACAGCCTGGATGACATGAAGAAAACCTGGATGGCAAAAACGATTAACCCTTCCATGTTTATTTCTGCCACACAAAAGCAGAATATTGACCATTTTAAAGACGTTCTTTACCAAGAAGTTAAAAAAATTCATAGTAAACGCTATCCGTACAATAATTATCTTTATTAATTTAGCCTTTCTGTCATAATCTTTTTCAGGAATGAAACGAATCCATCTGATCCTGTTATCCGTATTTTCGGGACTAATCATGAGCGCCGGCTGGCCTGCACAAGGTTTCCCATTGTTACTTTTTGTTGGATTTGTTCCACTGCTATTTATTGAAGATCATATTAGCAAACAAAGAACACAACTAAAACAGTTTAACCGGTTTTCTGTTTTCTTTTATAGTTATCCTGCATTTTTCACCTGGAACATACTGACTACTTGGTGGATTTACAATTCAACAGCAACAGGTGCAGTGGTTGCATTCATCTGTAATTCGCTCTTTATGGCTGTTGTGTTTAGTCTTTTTCATGCAACCAAACGATTATCATTGTCACCCGTTGCCGGCTACCTGAGCCTTATTGCATACTGGATAACTTTCGAATATATTCATCAGGCATGGGAAATTTCATGGCCCTGGTTAAACCTGGGAAATGGCTTTGCCTCTCAAATACAATTGATCCAGTGGTATGAATATACAGGGATTTTTGGTGGGTCGCTCTGGATACTCCTCGCAAACATCATGGTGTTTTTCATGCTTAAAAAAACAAGTTTCTTTACAAAAAAGATTAATCTCTCTTTCTGGGCCCTTCTCACATTTTTAATAGTATGGATAACTATCCCTATCTTGATTTCTAAAAATAGTTACCATAATTACCGGGAAGCGAAAGACCCGGTAGATGTAGTTGTGGTACAACCTAACCTGGACCCTTACGGAGAACAATATTGGCTAAGTACCGGGGAAGTGATGGGAAGGGTGTTTTCCCTGGCTGATAAAAAAGCAGAAAAATCAACTGATTTTATCATTTGCCCTGAATCAACCATTCAGGAAAGGCCTCTATATGAAAGTGAACTTGTTAACTCTACCAGTTATAACTTATTACATGATTACATACAGAAATTCAACAACCTATATTTCGTAATAGGCGCTTCCACGTACAAAATTTTCCGGGAGGGAGAACCACTAACCCATACAGCTCGTAAATTCCATGATGCAGAAAAATATTATGATGCTTATAATACGGCGTTAATGATAGATTCGGCCGGCGAAGTAAATTTTTACCACAAATCAAGGCTAACACCGGGTGTTGAGATCATGCCTTATTCAAAATACCTGGGATTTATCAAAAACGTAGCCATTGACCTGGGTGGCACTGTTGGAAGCCTGGGAACGGATAAATACCGAATACCTTTTACTATTCCATCAAAATCAATAAAGGTAGCTCCCCTGATTTGCTATGAATCGATTTATGGTGAGTATTGTACTCAATTTATTCGTAACGGGGCTAATTTAATTTTCGTCATCACCAATGATGGTTGGTGGGGTAATACACCCGGGCATCGCCAGCATTTGACCTTTTCATCATTGCGGGCAATTGAAGCAAGAAGAAGTATTGCCAGATCGGCCAATACCGGGATATCTGCATTTATTGATCAGCGAGGGGTCATTCACCAGGCAACTGAATACTGGGCTCAGGATGCCATCAGGCAAAGCATTAATGCCAATGACACACTAACCTATTACGTAAAAAATGGGGATTACATCGCACGGGTTGCCTCTTTTCTAAGTGTGCTATTGTTATTAATAACCTTTTCCACCGCAATTATCAAAAGAAAAACTAAGTCGAGAATCCGGTAAAAAATATCTTTTAACAACCCTGCTATTTTTCTTTTCTTTCCAGCTGATCCAGTACAAAAGCATATGCAAGCGCTACTTCTTTATACTTTTGAAACCTGCCTGAAGCTCCGCCATGGCCATAATCTAACTCTGTTTTAAAAATCAGTAAATGTTCATCTGTTTTCACCTCTCTTAATTTTGCCACCCACTTGGCTGGCTCCCAGTACTGAACCTGAGAATCATGATACCCGGTGGTGACCAGCATAGCCGGATATGCCATGGCCTGAACATTTTCATAGGGTGAATACGACTTCATATAATCATAATACTCTTTATCATTGGGATTACCCCATTCATCATATTCCCCGGTAGTAAGAGGTATGCTCTCATCAAGCATGGTGGTAACAACATCAACAAAAGGTACATCAGCTATAATGCCCCTGAACAGTTCAGGCCGCATATTAACAACAGCTCCTATGAGCAAGCCACCTGCACTTCCCCCGGAAGCAAATACTTTTTTGGGATTTGTATAGGATTCCTTTATGAGAAATTCAACACAATCAATAAAGTCGGTAAATGTGTTTTTCTTCTTCAGGAGTTTTCCATCCTCATACCAGCTTCTTCCCATCTCCTGGCCACCTCTGATATGAGCTATGGCAAAAATAAAACCCCTGTCAAGCAGGCTTAACCTAACAGAGCTAAAATATGGATCGTAGCTATATCCATATGAGCCATAACCTGTAATCCATAAAGGATTATTGCCATCGCGCCTAATTCCTTTCCGAAAAACAATTGAAACAGGAACAGAGGTACCATCTCCGGCAACCGCAAATAATCTTTTTGCTACATAGTTGGAAGGGTCAAAATTGCCCACAACCTCATCTCTCTTAAGTAAAGACTTTTCCCGTGTGAACATTTCAAAATCATAGGTTGAACGAGGAGTTGTTAATGAAGTATAACCGTAACGCAAAATCTTACTATAAAAGTCAGGGTTAATGGAAATCCAGGAATCATATGTTTCTTCTGTAAAACCGATGTAGTAATCGTCATCTCCCTGCCAGGCTTTAACCCTCAACTGTGATAGCCCAAGTTTTTTTTCAGATAACACCAAAAAATCGCTAAAAATCTCAAAATCCTTTAATAACACATCCTTTCGATGAGGGATAACTTCAGCCCAGTTGGATTTACCGGGTTTGTTTACAGAAGTCTTCATCAGGCGGAAGTTCTTAGCTTCAAAATTGGTTCTGATATAAAAGTGCTCCTTGAAATGATCAATATAATACTCCAGGTCTCTTTCACGGGGATATATTATCCGGAAGTCGCCTTCAGGATGGTCTGCATCGAGAAATCTGAATTCTGTAGTTAACGTACTGGAAAGGCTTATTAAAATATAACGTTTGGATTTTGTTTTATAACATGAAGTTGAAAATGTATTATCTTTCTCCTCATATACCAGCTTATCTTCTGAAATATCTGTGCCTAATTTATGAATGTATACTTTATAAGGCAACAGCGTTTCTTCATGCTTTACTACGTAGAAGATTGTTTTATTATCATTCGCCCAGGTAATGCTGCCGGAAGTATTTGGAATAGTATCTTCCAGGATCTCACCTGTTTCCAGGTCTTTAAAACAGATAGAATATTTTCGTCTGCTCACTGTATCAACTGAATACGCCAGCAACCTGTTACTTGTACTAACAGCCATCCCTCCAACATTGTAAAAAGAAAACCCCCCGGCCATTTTATTTACATCGAGCATAATATCTTCAGAATTATCCATGCTCTCCTTTTTTCTACAGTAAAAAGGATACTCTTTTCCTTTTTCGTAACGGGAATAATAATAAAACCCATCTTTCTTATAAGGAACGGAGGAGTCGTCCTTTTTTATTCGCCCCACGATTTCATCATATAACTGTGTTTGCAATTCATCAGTATGGGCCATCACTGAATTAGTGTAAGCATTCTCTGCCTTAAGAGCTTTCATCACTTCAGGATTATCCCTTTTATTTAACCAGAAATATTTATCTATGCGAATATCACCATGCGGCGAAATAAGCTTCTCTTTAATTATTTTGGCAATTGGTGGTTTCATCATATCTCTTACTATTCAAAATCATAAAGAGTTTATGCCTTAATGGCAGTTTCTGCTTGAGTAATCTGCCATATTGGCGCTTATTTTCAATATTTGGTTCAAAAAATGCTTTGGTACAAATATTGGCCGATAAAAGTAAAACTATTAACCAAATAAATATAGGAGGAAATAAAAATGAATTTAGTAAGATGGAATAACCAGCCTCGATTTTCAGGTATGTTTAATAACTTTTTTGACAACGAATTGGATTTCACGCACAGAAAAGAAAGCGGTTGCACACCGAGAACAAATATCATTGAAAATGATAATGCTTTTATGCTTGAGTTTGCAGTACCGGGAATGAGTAAAAAAGATTTCAAAATCAACCTGGAAAATAATCTCTTAAGCATTTCAGCTGAGATTGAG
>CBDUSM010000009.1:0-11867 GCA_965369825.1 uncultured Bacteroidales bacterium | reverse complement strand
ACCTTGTTAATGGAATACCCTCACTTGATTGAAACATCGGTTCGTTTTTTCAATAACTGGTCGTCGTCTTATTTTGTCGAGTATGGAGAGAAAAGGTTTAATGAACGGAAACTGTTTTTTGTTGATTCAACAGTTTTTGATGTTTTTGATATTCCATTTATCGCCGGTACTCCGGCCTCTGCGCTGAATCATCCGGGAACTGTTGTGCTCACTGAATCTACATCCAAACGTTATTTTGGAGATGAGGACCCGATCGGAAAGAAACTTGAGATTGAAGAGCATTTTAATGTGATCGTTACAGGTGTGATAAGAGATCCAGTGCCGCAATCACATTTTACATATGAATTGCTGGTTTCAATGGAAACGGTTAAGACGTTATTAAATGGATACGAACCCAAAACATGGGTTTGGAACCCCTGTTGGACATATATTGTATTAAAGGACGGTGTTGATGCTGAAGATCTAAACAAACTATTTGATCAATTTATCTATAAGTATTTTTATGATGCTGAGAAAGATAATATTACGTTAACCCTTCAGCCTTTACCTGATATTCATTTAAGATCGTCATTGGATTATGAAATTGAACCAAATGGGAACATAATGTATATCCGGATACTCTCGGTAATTGCCATATTTATGCTTATTATTGCAGCAATCAATTTTGTGAACCTGTCAACAGCAACTGCGGGAAGAAGAGCCAGAGAAATTGGCATGAAGAAAGTTGTTGGGGCAACCCGTCGCCAATTAGCTGTACAGTTTATAACCGAATCTGTTGTTGTAAGCATTCTGGGATTATTGATTGCATTAGCTTTGGTTGAATTCATCATACCATATTTTAACGATTTCACAGGGAAAAACATATCTTCAAGTTATTACCTTGAGCCCGTAAAAATGTTTCTCTTGCTTGCAATTGCATTTGCTACAGGGATACTATCCGGGATATATCCGGCATTTTATCTTTCATCGTTTAAACCCATCGCTGCCCTGAAGGGGGAGCTGGTGCAGAGCAGGGGCGGAGTTAAAGCCAGAAAAATTCTTGTTGTTACTCAGTTTAGCATATCAATAATCCTTATAGTGACAACAATAGTTACTTTTCAACAGGTACAATTTTTTCAAAACAAGGACCTTAGATTTACCAAAGAGAATATCATTATTCTCCCGATCCAACATACACCGGTTGTTCAGCATTATGATGCTTTTAAATCGGAGCTGTTGATGTCGCCTGAGATTCTTTATGTAACATCTCTTGATTACATTGTGGGTGTCGAACACAACACCCATGAATTCAGGCCTGAGGGTTTCCCGGAAGATCAATGGCAATTTTACCCGGCTCTTATGGTGAGAGATGACTTTCTTGAAACATTCGATATTGAAGTTGTTGCGGGTCGTGGATTTGAAAAAGAGAGTAAAACTGACCCTACTGAGACAGTCATGATAAATGAAGCGATGGTTAAATTCCTCGGCTGGAAAAGTAATGAAAATGCTATTGGAAAAAAATTTCATTCAGCCTCCGGAAAGGAAGATGTGGTTGGCGTATTCAGGGATTTTCATGTCAATTCGCTTCATGCTGATATAACACCAATGGTGTTAAATATTCCGCAGAATAGGAAAAATTTAGAATATTATTCGGTTTATTTGGCCATCAGGCATATGCCAGGGCAATTCAACAATGCACTTACTTTAGTTCAAAAAGCCTGGGGGAAATTTGCACCGCAACGGCCATTTGAATACAAAATTCATGCAGAAGAATTGGCGCGAATGTACCGGGAAGAATATATTTTAAGCAGGCTTGCGGCTATATTTACTTTTTTGATCATGTTTATTGCGAGCCTGGGCCTTTATGGTCTTGTTTCTTACTTAATTGATCAACGGACAAAAGAAATAGGTATCCGTATGGTTTTGGGTGCCTCTTTGTTCCGGATAATAAAACTTCTTTCCAGGGAATTTAGTTTGTTAATATTAATTGCAAATAGTATCGCCTGGCCGGTTGCTTTTTTGCTAATGTACTACTGGTTACAAAATTTTGAATTTCAGGTGCCGATAAGATTGATAGTTTTTGTAATTTCCGGCCTGATGTCATATGCCATTGCCATGACAATAACTGCGTTAAAAGTAATGTCATCATTCCGGATGAAGCCCTCTGAAACATTAAATCACGAATAAGCTGGTGTAACTTTATAAATATAAGGTCGTCTAATTTTTAAAACGGATTAATAATGATAAAAACTGAGAATCTTACAAAAATCTTCAGAACAGATGAGGTAGAAACTACTGCACTCAATAAGATATCTTTCAGCGTGCAACCGGGAGAATTTATTGCTATTATGGGCCCTTCCGGATGTGGAAAATCTACCCTTCTTAATATTCTAGGCTTATTGGATAATCATTCTGCCGGAGAATATTACTTTCTAGACAAGGAAGTGTCAAAGTTTTCAGAAAAACAAAAGGCGAAATTGAGAAAAGAGAATATTGGTTTTGTTTTTCAGAATTTTAACCTTATCGATGAGCTCACTGTTTTTGAAAATGTTGAATTGCCGTTGATTTATTTGGGTTATGGCTCGAGAGAAAGGAAGAGAAGGGTAGAGAATGTGTTAGAGCAAATGCAAATTACACACCGGAAAAAGCATTTTCCTGTGCAACTATCGGGTGGACAACAACAAAGAGTGGCTGTGGCCAGGGCTATAGTAGCTGAGCCTAAACTTATTTTAGCTGATGAGCCAACGGGTAATCTCGACTCTGCTCATGGTGAAGAGGTGATGAACCTGATAGAAGGGTTGCATAAAAATGGCACTACGGTGATTATCGTTACCCATTCTCAAAGAGATGCCGAATACAGTCAACGAATCGTAAGGTTGTTCGACGGCCAGATTATCACGGAAAATATCAAAGAACATATCCTTTAAACTTATGTTTTGGAATTATTGTAAAGCTACATTGCGTAATATTAGCAGGGATAAATTTTATGCTGCAATCAATATAATTGGTTTAACGGTCGGACTGGCTGCCTTTATTTTCATTTTGCTGTTTGTTAAAGATGAATTATCATATGATAGGTATAATGAAAAGCATAGCCGGATTTACCGTGTTGAAGCAGATTTTCATATTGGCGGAAAACATGAAAAATTTGCCATCGTCCCTATACCAATGGGGCCGGCATTTAAACTTGAGTTTCCTGAGGTTGAAACATTTGTGCGTTTGTATAACGCCGGGAATACCCATATTCGTTACCAGGAGAAGGAATCATATGAAGATGAATTTTATTTTGCCGACTCAACTATATTCGATGTATTTACACATAAGTTTATTCTTGGCTCAGCTGAAAATGCACTTACTGAACCGTTTACAATTGTTATTACTGAAAAGATAGCGAAAAAATATTTCGGTGATAGCAATCCAATGGGCGAAATGCTTAAATCCGGTAGCGGCAACAGTTATAAAATCACCGCTGTTATTGAAGAGTTGCCCCTTAATTCTCATTTATCGTACGATGCACTTATTTCTGCTGCTACCACAGCTCATGAAGCAGGCGTTGAGGAATTTAACAGCATGGAGCCAATTCGTTTCTGGAATATTGGCGTTTATACCTATATTTTGCTTCATGAGAATTCAGGTATGCAAAGTATTCATGACAAGTTCCCGGCATTTTATGATAAGTACATGAAAGAGATAGGCGATACCTTTAATGCCTCTTTCGATTTGTTATCAACTCCACTTTGTGAAACGCATTTTTCGTCAGAACTTGGGGCAGACAGGCCATCCGGCAATATATCGTATGTTTATATTTTCTCGGCAGTTGCTCTGTTTATTATTCTGATTGCGGCAATAAATTATATGAATATGGCTACTGCCAGGTCATCCAGGCGATACAGGGAAGTTGGAATGCGCAAAGTTGTTGGTGCTAACCGTTCGCAGCTAATCAGTCAGTTTCTTAGTGAATCCATTCTTATGTCACTCCTTGCAATGGTCATTGCTGTAATTTTGGTCTATGTTTTATTGCCGGATTTTAATAGTCTTTCAGGGAAATCATTGAGTTTTGGCCTGTTATCTCAACCGGAAATACTTATTGTTTTATTAGTGATTGCAATTATTGTTGGCTTTGTTTCAGGAAGTTATCCTGCCTTTTATTTGTCTTCATTTCAACCGGTCAATGCTATTAAGGGATCAACTGCAAGAGAGAGTGGCAGGTCGAAGGGTTCGTTAAGAAGAATATTGGTTGTTGTTCAGTTTTTCATTGCCATAGTTTTGATCATTTCTACCATCGTTGTAAAAAGTCAATTGGATTATTTGAAGAATAAAGACCTGGGATTCCGAAAAGAGAATGTTGTAGTTCTTGAATTGCAGGATAGCACCTTCAGAAGTAAAGTAGAACCGTTTAAAGAAGAATTACTGAAAAATCCAACTGTTATTGGAGTAACTAATTCAACCGGGGTGCCCGGAAGGATAAATTGGTTACAGGTTATGTATGTAGAAGGAGAAGAAGGCATGAAAGAAAATGCGTTGATCCTTGCACAAACCGATTATGATTTTATTGATGTGATGGGAATGGAAATCATTCAGGGGAGAAGTTTTGATAAGAATATGGGTACTGATCAGGAAGAGGCTGTAATAATCAATGAAGCAGGTGTGAAAGAGCTTGGGTGGGTGGACAATCCGATCGGGAAAAAGATACATTACGGGTTCGATCTTGATGGTACAGGGGGAAGAATGTTAAAAGTAATTGGTGTTGTGAAGGATTTTAATTTTAGCTCACTCCATAACCGGATTGAACCAATCATACTTTTTATAAGTGAAACTCCTCGATTTTTCTTATCAATTCGCATTAAAGAGGAAAACAGGAGGGGTACGTTGGATTTTATTGAAGAGAAATGGAATGATTTTGGAGCTAAACGTCCTTTTGACCATATATTCCTTGATCAAAGCCTGGATGAGATGTATCAAGCTGAAGAAAAATTGGGTGTTATCTTCAGAATAGCTACCATATTAACCATTTTTATCGCGTTACTTGGCTTGCTGGGCTTATCTTCTTTTATTGCAGAACAACGAACAAAAGAGATAGGAATTCGTAAGATTCTTGGTGCTTCAACGGGTCATGTAGTTTGGTTATTATTCAAAGAATTTATTGCCCTCATTATACTCGCATTTATTATTGCAGTCCCTTTTTCATGGTGGAGGTTAGACATATGGATCAATGATATGTTTATCTACCATGATACTATAAAGTGGGTTTCGTTTGCTATAGCAGGGGTATTAGCTCTTGCAATTGGAATAATTACAATCAGCTTTCATGTCCTTAGGGTTGCTTCAGCTAACCCTGTGGATTCAATAAAGTATGAATGATCATCTTTTAAGGATCAAAATAGAACCCGATGGTTAACAGATTTTTAAGTTGAACTGTTTTCATCATTTTTTCATCATATTTTATTCCGGTTTCAATACTGGTTTTAAAATGATTGTGGGTTTTGTAAGTCACGGTGTTATTAATGTCTACATCGCAAGGCATGTTGAAGTTTTTGAAAGCTTTTATGTCACATTTCAAAAAAATATTGTCTGTTATTTTTTTATCAACCAACACATGTGTACTTAACCCATATTCAAACAGGAATTTTTGATCTCTCCTTACGCCATAGTATAATTCTGTTTTAGAATTTGCGTAAACTCTTTTGTCAAATATATAATTCAGCCGTACACTTGACAAGCCAATATTTATTGAGATTAGGTTTTTTTTCTTCAGATTTAATCCGGTACTGAATAAACAAATCAGTGGGGTTAGAAATCCTGTGACCATTTGTTTTGATAGATTGCCGGTGTCTGCCCCGTAATTAAAGGTGCTAAATAGCGCTGTCTTTGCCGATGTTCTCAAACTAAAATCTATGAATTGGTTAAAAGGAAAAGAGGCATAGCAAGTATATTCGTTTCGGTCATCCTGTTTTTGAAAAATACTGTCTGCTATATACAGAAATCCTAGTTTGTGCTCAAACCCCTGCGTAAGTATCAGGGCATTATTTCTGTTGATTTTTATGCTATAATTGAAAAGATGAAGGATAAAAAACCGCGATAAATTGGTAGTACCATTGATTGTTGATTCAAAGAAATGATTTGCTGCAAATGAATAACTCACCTTTTCTATGACAGTATAGTTGTATGTTTTGTTTGACACACCTTGTAAAAGGTTGTAGATATTCCCATGGCGCCCGGATATGTATACCCGTTGTCCATTGGCCAGGTGAATAATAATAAAAAACAATACGGTTCCAAGGAATAAATTAGCTTTTCTTTTTCTTTTTTTTCTCACTCAACCCCCACATCTCCTGTACATCACAATTTACTTTCAACACTTTTATCTTCAGCTCTTTTTTCGCCTGTAGGGCAAGTTCCCATTGTTTAACCTTTGTTCTATTTAATTTTCCAATGAATTTTGCCCAAAATATTACTACAATATAGTCTGCTTCCTTTAAGGTATTTTTGTTAATCACTTTACCTTCCAATGTTCGCAAATGATAAAATAAACTATCTATCTGATGAAAAAGCGAATGATCAGATATATCTGGTACAGTATAATCCTGGATTGAATCAATTAGCACATCCACACCTGCAGTACATGTACCCTGTTTCCTGATTTCCATTTTTTCTTCCAGGTTGTTATAAAACATAATTTCCGGTAACGATGTGATCTCCTTCAGGATTTTAAAGTAGGACGAACTGTCGCATATGATAAAATTATTGCTATCCGAAAGATTGTATTTTCTAAGGGTACTTTCAATGGTTTCTGCATTTTCAATTCTTGGTAAGTGCCCGCCTTGCATCTTCAATATAATTCGGGTACATGATGATAAAACGATTAAAAATATCGTTAAGAATAGGTATGTCCAGTATTTCATCATAGTATTGTTAGGTAAAAGGGAGAGGTGTATAATACACCCCCTCCCATAATCAGCATCAGAAACGAACTGTAATGACAGCTCCATTATCTTTCACAATATACCGGCCTGCCTCGATGGTATACCGCCCATCACGTTCTAAAGCATCCATCACATCCTGAGGGATATCAATTTGCTCCTCAACAATGAATACATTGTTAAAATATAAATCAAGCGTTTCATCACGTAAAAGATCTTTCTTGAATTCAGCAACAAAATGACCGCTCTCATCAAAATAGACATCAGCCACGGCTTCGTTTACAGCCAAACCACCATTTATGCCCGCGCCGAACGAAATATGAAACCTACAGATTCCAAATCCAGTTTCGCAGTTCTTTTTAGGCCGGCCAATTTCGAAATAGATACAGATCCTAATCGGAATCCCTTCCGAAAAACTGAGTTTGTCCGTGTTATTTGGCGAGGCCTTTGTATTTCCTGCCATAAACCCCAGTAAGATTAGTGTAATTAGAACAACATTTTTTTTCATTTCTCCTCCTCATTTAAATCACCTACTCTTTTAAGGCTTTTCAGTTTCCGCCTTTTTCCCTGGATCTCGAGCTCCCGGGTTCCTTCTTCTGCTGTTAATCCAAAAAAGGCAAAATCGTTCCCCTTGGAATCGAAAAAAAATGAATATTTTTTGATAGGTGTGTCGAAAAGAGCTGATACATAGAAAGTTAGTGCCTGTCAGGTGTTTTAGTGCCTGTCAGGTGTTACACCTTTAGTGCCTGTCAGGTGTTACACCTGACAGCCCATCAACCACAGTGAAAAAATTGATTAACCAGCTTAGGAAGCTCTTCCTGGTTAAAACTTAGAAGTTCTCTAATGCTTTGGTCATTATAATTTTTCAAGTTGTTAATAAAATAATCAATGACTTCTTTTGAGAAAACATTGTGTTTCAGGTAGACCTCTTTTTGTTTTTGAAGCGCGGCAGACGACTCCCAGCAGGAGGATGGTAATATTGCCAATTTATTTGCAATATCTGAGTCTTTTTTCTGAAAAATATCACCATCGACGTATGTTTTTTTTGCCAGATCCAGTGCGTTTTCCATTTCAAACCCATGACGGGCAGCGACAGCCAATCCGGCAAGTAAAAGATAAACATCTGCTGAGCCATCAGGGCTCCGGAATTCAATGGTTTGTTTATCAGAAAAATTAACCGGGGCATCTTTTTCCAACGGATTGGCTTTTTTGCTCATATTTATATTATTTCTCCAACCCAGCGGTACCCTGACAAGAACAGACCGATTGCTGTCGCCCCATGAAATGTTTGTGGGAGCTTCCTGGTGAGGAACGAGGCGGAAATAGGATGTTGGGTTTGTATTACCAAATGCTGTTAAAGAAGGGGCAAGGTCAATCCAGCCTGCAATCATTCTTAAAGCAACATTGCTTAGATTACCATCTTTGATAAGCATATTCTTGCCATCTTTCATAAGGCGTGTATGGATATGTAATCCACTACCGGCTTTACCAACAGTAATTTTTGGAGCGAATGTCACTATAAACCCATACCTGGAGGCCAGCGTACGTAATATCCATTTGGCGATTACCAGCTGATCAGCTGCGTCTTCAATGTTGACAGGGTTTAATTCAATCTCATTTTGTTCATAAATGAATCCCTCAAGGTTAAAGTTACCCACTTCAGAGTGTCCATACTTTACATTACCTCCGGCCTGGGCAATAGCCAGCATTGCTTCTTTTCTAAACTCTCCAAATTTAGAAAAAGGTTCTGCCTCATGATATCCACGTTGGTCGCTGGCACCAAACAGATCATCGTGTTTACTGAGAACATAATATTCAAGCTCCCCCATAGCTTCCATGGTATATCCGGTCTGTTTTGTTAGTGCAGTGTGTGCCTGATGGAGGATGTTTTCAGGTGCATTCTGCCACGGATCACCATATTTATTATAAAAAGAACATAAAATATCGAGTGTCGGTATTTCACTAAAAGGATCCAGGAAAGCCGTTCGAAACCGTGGAATAACATATCTGTCGCTCGACCCTGTCTCAATAACCGCGAAAAGACTGGAGCCATCCACGCGCTCACCACCTGATAAAATATTGTCAAGCTGTTGAATGCTGTTAACCACAAAATTTAGTTCTTTTAACCTGCCATCACCTCCAACATATCGAAAATTAACCATCTCAATGCCGTTATCTTCTATATACCGGATGATATCAGCTTTGGTGAAATCAACAGCGGGCTTATCCAGGTATTGGACAAGAGGGTTGGGGCTTAATTCTATATTGCGGTCCATCATTATTAATTTTTTAAAAGGAATATTTAATTTTGGAAGGCAAATGTAAGAAATTTCTACTTTATCTACTTTAATCTGTTTATTTTTGCCTTTTATCTATATTGCACACAGGTATTTTAATTTAGATCTTGTGTTTTAACATTTGTATATATGAAAGATCCATTAATGAGTGAGCCAACCACTAATTTGCTCAAATCAGTTGATATTTTCAAGACCTTATCCAATGAAGAGTTACAGGAAATCGCAAAAATTATGTGCCGTCAAAAGTTTGAAAAAGGGACATTTGTTTTTTCGGAGAATGACCCTGGCCAGAAGTTGTTTATCGTAGAGGATGGAGAATTATCACTTTTTTTGTCAGGCCGGCCAGTAGTAAGTTATGAAGTTGGTGATCTGTTTGGAGAAATCGCTTTAATTAACGGAAGTATCCGCACCGGAAGCGTTAAAGCAATGAAAAAATCTGTTTTATTGTGTATTGAGGAGAGTGACCTAGTGAACAGGGCCAAAATATCCCCCGAAACGGCATTCAAGATATTCAGGCAGCTGGCTATTAAAGTTACAAGCTATCTACGGCCCAAAGAGCTTACAACAACAAGCGAATTGATAAGGGAAGGAGAGAGTGATACGGTTGAATTCAAATCAACATTGAGGTATAATCTTTATACAAAAAAGAAGGGTAAAGAAATTGAGCATGCTGCGCTTAAAACTGTCGCTGCTTTTTTAAATACTGATGGTGGCACACTGCTTGTTGGTGTGAATGATCAAGGTGAGATTTTAGGGATAGAGAATGATAAATTCCCCAATGACGACAAGATCCTGTTACATTTTACGAAGATGGTCAACGATCGAATTAGTATGCAACATATGAGTTTTATCGATTGCTATGTTGATGTGATTGATAATATGAAAGTACTTCGAATTGATGTGAAACCGGCAAATACCCCTGCTTATCTTGAAGATAATAATGAAGAAAAGTTTTATATTCGTACAGGCCCTTCCACTTCGAGTTTACGCGTTAGCGAGCATTATGATTACGTTAGAACCCGGTTTAGCCATCCTCTCCTTTAAGTTTTTTGATGTAAATGTCGATAAGTTTTCTGGCTCCGGCAAAAGAGGTTATTTGTGATTGAAATAACTGCTTTTCTATTTCGGGTAATGTAGCCTGGATAACAGAAGTATTATAAAAATTCTCGTTTAGCTGCCGGTTAATAGTTTCCAACATAGATTGTTTCAATTGCAGCATTCTTTTTTTATCAAAATACCCATTTTTTTTTGTAAGGTCCCTGTAGTTAAGAATAATATTCCATGCATTGGAAATTCCGGTTTCAGCAACTGCCGAACAAACATCTACCATTGGTATCCACCCTGATTCAGCAGGAGGTAACAGGTGAAGTGCGTTTTTGTAAACCTGGCTGGCTATGTTAGCCTTTTCAAGGTTATCGCCGTCAGCTTTATTAATGAATATGGCATCTGCCATTTCGATAATACCTCTTTTGATGCCTTGAAGTTCGTCTCCGGCTCCGGCCAGCATGAGGAGCAGGAAAAAATCGACCATTGAATGTACAGCTGTTTCAGACTGTCCCACACCAACTGTTTCAATGATAATAACATCATAACCGGCAGCCTCACAGAGTATGATCGCCTCACGGGTTTTTCGGGCTACCCCACCCAAAGTCCCTGATGACGGTGAGGGCCTGATAAATGCGTTAGGATCAGCTGATAAAAGTTCCATGCGTGTTTTATCACCCAGGATACTTCCTTTTGATAGTTGGCTGCTGGGGTCGATCGTCAGAACAGCCAGTTTATCTCCTTTTTGGGTTATGTGAGTGCCTAATGCTTCAATAAACGTACTTTTTCCAACACCAGGGACACCTGTGATACCTATCCGGATTGAATTACCGGAAAAAGGTACACATCGTTCAATGATCTCCTGTGCTGTTTCCTGATGATCGGGGAGTGAGCTTTCAATCAGGGTAATGGCTTTACTGAGGATGGTACGATGACCCGACCTGATCCCTTCGATATAGTCATCAATGATAAGCGGTTTTTGTTTGATGTTTTTATAGCGTTGCAATGCTTCTTCGCTCACAGAAGAAGGTTGTTCCACGCCTCTGTTAACTTTAAGTGAAGATCTTTTATGGTTTTTATCTCCTGTCATAAATAAATTATCCGGTAATCTTAAACAAAAGTAGTGATTATTTTCGTATCTTTCACCACGGATTTTGGTGCCTGGCTGGCAATTGGGCTTTGGCTATTAGCTATTTGTAATATTAATCCAGCAGGCAACGATAATAATTAACAAGATGAAAAACCCATTATGCATTCCTTTGAAGCAAGTATTATTAATCATCATCATTGCTTTTAGCCATCATCTCTTTGCCAGTGAAGCGTATAGACTATCCTCGCCGGATGGCAGAACGGTTATTAAAATATCAATAAAAGAAGATATTCAATTCTCAGTTATCAGAAACGATGTGGAAATTATTTCTCCTTCAATCATTTCCATGATGATTAATGATATAGGTGTACTTGGCGATTACGCTGAAGTGGAAAAGGCCGTTCGTAAAACCATTCAACAGGAACATTTCCCGGTGGTCAGGCAAAAGAGCAACCTGATTTTTGAACATTGTAATGAACTCATGATTCATTTTTTAGGCAACTTTTCGCTTACTTTCAGAGCTTATAATGAAGGTGT
>CBDUSM010000008.1:0-11887 GCA_965369825.1 uncultured Bacteroidales bacterium | reverse complement strand
CATTTTCATTTGACGTGCTGTAATTACTTCAGGGATAATAGACATTCCCTCGTCGTCTGCACCAATAGTTCTGTTGTATCTGTATTCTGCCGGTGTTTCAAAGCATGGCCCGCTAACGGCAGCTAAGACACCTGATTTGGTTGAAATATTATTTTTCAGTGCGATTGTTTTTACTTTTTGGATAATTTCGCTATTATAAGGCTCACTCATATCAGGAAAACGGTCGCCAAAGCATGGATTATAAGGCCCAATCAAAGGATTACCTGACATGAGATTGATCTGGTCTTCAACGATCATCATGTCACCGATATTAAAATCAGGGTTAACCCCTCCACTGGCATTCGAAAGAATCAACAATTTAATGCCCAAGCTTTTAAGTACACGAACAGGTAAGGATAGTTTGTTGAAAGTGTATCCTTCATAAAAATGGAAACGTCCTTGCATGGCAACCACTTTTTTTCCACCTAATTCGCCAAATATCAAGTTCCCCTTATGCCCTTTTACAGTTGAAACAGGGAAATAAGGTAGTGAATCGTATGAAACAACTGTTTCAATTTTTATCTCTTTTACCAGGTTTCCCAATCCTGTCCCAAGGATAATCCCGGCATATGGAATTGTAGTCGTTTTTTCTCTGATTAAAGAAACGGTTTTATGAACCTCTTTTAACATAGTCAAGAATTTTTTTATCAAAAAGAGATTTGCCTGGTTCATGGATTATCGTATTAATAGGAATGTAATAAACCGGCAAATCTTTAATAAATTCAAAGATATCAGATTTTCTCAATCTTGCAGCGTCTTTTTCAGTAGTTACAATAATTTTATTTCTTGCAACGGTGTTTTGAAAATAATCCCTGATTATCTGTCCATCTTTCGGTGTATACCAATGATGATCTTTGAAATACAAAGTGTCTAGATGAGTGCAGTATTTTTTTAAATGAAACTCCAGCGGGTAAGGATTTGCAATACCTGCTACGAGTAATATTGTACTAAAGCTGGTGTTATTACCCAGATTTTTTCCCCCTGTCAAAGAAATGAAAGATTCATGCTTTATGTATGAAAAATAAAGTTCCTGGTAGGGTTTCGGTCTAATTTCCTCGTTCAAACTTCTTTGAATTATTGGAGAAAGAACCCTGTCGGTTTTTGTAACAATAATAATATCTGCTCTTTTATAGTTCCAGGCTGGTTCACGAAGTCTTCCAGACGGTAACATAAAATCTTTTATAAACAAATGATGAAAATCAGTCAACAAGATGGATAATCCGGGTTTGACGAATCTGTGCTGAAAAGCATCATCGAGTAGGATAACATCAATATCAGCATGCATTTCCTGCAATGTGGATATTCCTCTTGTCCGTTTTTCATCCACAGCAACGATCAATTTATCAAATTTACTATTAACCTGCCATGCCTCATCACCAAGCTCTTCAAATGAAGTCATGGGGCCAGCATGTAAAAAACCTTTTGTTTTTCTTTTGTAACCCCTGCTTAGCATGGCTACTTTTAAATTATTTTCTAAAAGAAGCTTAATCAGGTATTCAACCTGAGGAGTTTTTCCTGCTCCTCCAGCGCACAGATTTCCTACCGAAATAACAGGTGTTTTATACCTTGTACCCGGAAGAATTTTCAGATCAAAGCATAAATTCCGTATGGAAGTCACTATTCCATATAGAATGGAGACGGGAAAGAGTAATACTTGAAGGAAATTCACAGCTTAATAATACTTTTATTAATATTAACGGGATTAACCTTTGTTTATTCCTGTTTATTTTATTGAAACGAATATCTTTAAATTTAGTTTCGTACATTTAATTTGAAAAGAATTATTAATTTCGAATGGATTATAAGAAGTTAAGAATGATTATTTGAAAGTATGCCTATGAAGTTAAAAGAAATTACAGCTATTATTGAAGAGGAAGCTCCTCTTATGTTGCAGGAATCGTATGATAATGCGGGTCTGCTCCTGGGATCAGGCGATAAAGATATTCGAAAGGCTTTAATTTGCCTTGACGTTACGGAGCCTGTCATCGACGAAGCAATTGATAAAGATTGCAACCTTATTATTTCTCATCATCCGTTGATTTTTAAAGCATTTAAAACATTAAATGTAGATGAACCTGTTGAACGGATATTGGTCAGGGCCATTAAACATGATATTGCCATTTATGCTGCCCATACAAATCTTGATAATGTAATTGGCGGTGTGAGTGGTTTTGTTGCAAGGAAGTTGGAGTTAACGGATGTTCAAATTTTATCACCCCAAAAGGGAACCTTACGAAAGCTTGTTACTTTCTGTCCGGTTGACAAGGCTGAAGATGTAAGAAATGCTATTTTCCATGCAGGAGCTGGTCATATTGGTAATTATGACTATTGCAGCTTTAATTTGGAAGGATCAGGTAGTTTCAGGCCTGGAGAGAATAGCAACCCATATATTGGAGAGGAGGGATCTTTACATTTTGAGCAAGAGATTAGAATTGAAACTATTTATCCGGTTTACAGGGAAACTGCGATAATAAATGCTATGATTGAGGCACATCCATATGAAGAGGTTGCATACGACCTTTACTCTTTAAACAATTTAATCAATATGGTTGGTTCTGGTGTTATAGGTTCGCTGAGAGAGGGCATAAAGGAAAACGATTTTCTGGAAAAGATAAAAGATGTATTCAATATTCCTTGTATCCGGCATTCAGCATTAACAGGGCGTAAGATTAAGAAAGTAGCTCTTTGTGGTGGATCAGGAAGCTTTTTGATTAATGTCGCCAAAAAAGCTGGCGCTGATGCATTTCTGACAGGAGATATTAATTATCATAGTTTTTTTGAAGCTGATGGACGGGTTCTTTTAGCCGATATAGGTCATTTTGAAAGTGAGATATTTACAAAAGAGTTATTACATGATATACTTTTTAAAAAAATACCTACATTTGCAGTCCTTATTTCAGAACAGCAAACAAATGCTGTGCATTATTTTTAACGAATTATTGTTCAGTAAATAAATTATAAGAATGGCTAAAGCAAAAACCAGTAAATCTACATCAACAATTGCGAAAGCAAAAACTACGAAGAGTGCGGCAAAGAAAAAGGTAAAAACATCCGTTGAAGTTTCCAAAGCAAAGAAAAAGAAGATAGAAGTTCAGGAAGAGAGCGTTGATATCAGTATTGAGCAGAAACTAATTGCTTTGTATACGTTGCAACAGATTGATTCCCAGGTTGATAAGATACGCATTATTAGGGGGGAATTACCACTTGAGGTTCAGGATCTGGAAGATGAGATTGCAGGCCTTGAAACCAGATTGGAGAATTATCGACAAGGTATTGAATCATATGAAAAATCGATTAGTGAGAAGCAGCAGGCCATTAAGGAAAGTGAGGCATTGATTACCCGATACAAAGACCAACAAATGAATGTTCGAAATAATAGGGAGTATGATTCATTAACCAAGGAAATTGAATTTCAAACCCTTGAAATTCAGCTGTCAGAGAAGAGAATTAGTGGATTTACTGTATCGTTTGAGGCCACAAAAAAAGATGTCGAAGATGCGGAGAACACCCTTTCAGAAAGGAAAAATGATTTGGAGATTAAAAAGGGAGAGTTAGATGATATTGTAGCTGAGACGGAGAAAGAAGAGGCACGTCTGGTTGATAAATCGGATGAAAACGAAAAATTTATTGAAGACCGCCTCTTAAAGGCATATAAACGTATTCGTACGAATGCAAGAAACGGCTTAGCTGTGGTTCAGATAGAAAGAGATGCCTGTGGTGGTTGTTTCAGTAAAATTCCTCCCCAACGTCATTTGGATATTCGCATGCACAAAAAAATCATTGTTTGTGAATATTGCGGAAGAATATTGGTTGATTCCAGTATTGCAGAAGAGGTTAAATATTAAACATATTTTTTGTAGTTTAGTACTTAACTCCCAGGGTTAGAAGAAAGTTATGTGTGTAGGTTTCAATAAGTGCAGGATCAGCATATACATTTTCTGACTCATACATATAGTAATCTTCCTTATTGAGAGAATAGTTATAGGCAAAGTCAATATAGAAATACTGTTGCCTGTAACCAATGCCCCCGGAAATAATACTTTTCATGCCGTCATTGATGTTACCTTTATATGGACTCCCATAAACAGCGTAACCTCCTCGTAAGCTAAAGTACCCAAAACGCCATTCTGTTCCTATTTTAATATTGGAAGCTGAGGTATACTTGGTTCTAATGGCCTGGTTTTCATTGATGAAATCGTATCCATGACTCCTAAGTGTTGCACTTGAGTAGTCAACATATTCATATTCAGCACTGACCAACCCTGATTGTTTTAAAATGAATGAAATAGCTCCAATAGCCCGCATGGGTGTTTCAAGGCTATAATTAAATCCACCCCGAGGCGATGACCAGGAATAACTATCGCCGTTATTTAGTGACGAGGACATAGTAGTGCGGTAATCATCTCTTAGGTTCCCAAAGTAAGATGGGGTGTGGAACGCTGCTCCTAATCGCATCCAATCTGCTGCCCTAACTATTAAACCAAATTTAAAGTTGAAACCTGAACCTCTGGTTTCCAGATAGTCAAACTTTCTGAAACTATTAAAATAGATGGTGTCAGATGATACAGTATTGTTTTCCTCATAAATGGTTTCTTCATAATACCTAATGACTGGAATACCAATTGTTCCTCCAAAATAGACCACATCAGCATAATTTGCGGCAATAGAAAAACCCATTTCATTCATATATCCTTCAGAAAGGATTGATTTCCGTTGATCGACTGGAGCTATACTTCCGTCTTCATAAAGAGGTGCTCTGTTACTATAAAATAGCGTATTTTGAATAGGGTCGATCAAATATGTTTCATAGGCTAATTGAGTATCAAAGGGATCCAGGTTTTCGGGTTTTATCCCGTTAGCGTATTCAACATAAGCATCGAGCAAAGAGTTTTCAGGGTTTGTACCGCTGATAATGACCCTTTTATGAAAGTTATTATTACGCACCAATGCGAATCCGAGTTGAACATTTTGAAACCCCTCGTCATTGGAGTTTTTTGCAACATCCATGGTGTAAACAAATCCCGCATTAGAGATATTAAAGTTTCCCTTATAATCGGAGGAAAATCCATTATAATAATAGGAGTCGGTTACTGCACGGTAGTAAGCCGGTGTAAATGTGAATTCCGAACTTTTAAATAATCCTAATCCAGCCGGGTTGGTACTCATTGTTGAAAGGTCGGCTCCAACAGCACTAAATGCGCCTGCTATTCCCATGAATCGGGCCGTTCCCCCAAAGGATAATTGTGAGTATCTGAGTGCATCTACTTCATTCTGGCTCTGAGCCAGGAAGCTTGATAGGAGAAAAAAGGATATTATGATTGCTGTATTTTTCATTTTTCTATCATGTTTAATGAAAAAAGAGAATAATTAATTTATTGTTTTTTGTTTAGCTGTTTACCTCCGCTTTGACCCTCCTCCGGAAGAGGTAGATCGTGAAGGAGACGAAACACTTCGCGAACTACTACTGCTACTACTGCTTGATCTTGAAGGTGAATAGGAGCTTCTGCTCGATGATTTTGATGGAGCTGAATAACTATTGCTTGAGCGAGTTGGTGTAGAATAGCTCCTGGTATTATTTTGTGACTTTGAAGGTTGATTATAGCTTCTGGTATTCGAACTGCTTTTTCTCATTGCGTTTGAGTTAACAGTGGTTTTCTTCTTAGGTTGTGCATAAGAAGTTTTAGGTTTTGTGTATTTGCTAACCTTATTTGTTTTTGGCCTGGTATACTCCTGGCTGGATTTTGCTTTCGTGTACTTAGATGAGCTATAACTTTTGGGCTTGTTGTAGCTTTGTTGTGATTTGGTTTGCGTTCTTGCAGTTTTTTCTTGTTGATTTGGATCAGATCTTGGAACAGACCCATTTGATGCTATTGGAGCAACACGGGATGATGAGTTGCTTATCGATTTATTAATAGAGGTTGTTCCGACTGATCTCTGAAGAGCCGTTGATGATTCACCGGGTCCTGGAGTATAACCAATTGAACTTCTGCCGCCATTGTTAGTAGTGTTTGAGCTGCTTCGTGATGTTCTATGGCCATAATGGTAGGATGAAGAGCCATAATATCCACCTTCGCCGCCGCCCCAATAAAGGCCATCATAATATCCATCCCAGTAACCTGCCCAATAACTACCTGAGTAATAAGGGTATCCCCAACCATATGATGGGTATCCCCAACCACACGATGGATAACCCCAGCCATACGATGGGTAACCCCAACCATATCCCATGTATCCCCAGCCCCAGTTAAACCCAAAACTAAAAGATAATCCTGGACTATAATACCATGGGTCGTAATAATAAGGGTTAGCATAATAGTCGGAATAATAGTTACTATAATATGTGGGGCTGCTGAACCTTCTTATCCTGGCTGTATATTCATATTCTTCGGGGTAGTATACATTCCCATACTCATCAACATAATATTCCTCTTCTGACTCAACCGGCATGTATTCATCAAGGAGTACCTCTTCACTAATATATTCACCTTCCGGGTAATAAACCGTTTGGGTAACATCTTGTGTTTCGACAGGTATCATCTTTGCTGTATAATAAACATCGTCATAGGTAACCGGAGGCGCTGTAGAATGATAATTTGTTGAACATGCAGAAAAGAGAATGGAAATTACTGCAAAAAGAAAAAGTTTAGTTTTCATGATTTTATCCTCCATATATTTTTGTGTTGTTTTCAATGCGCGTTATAAATTTATTACTTTTGCCATCATTATTTTAGTGAGTTTCATCATTTGATATATAAGCAAATATTATACCATAATTTAAAATGGCTAAAGATTTTTCAACAAGAGAAGAGAATTATTCTCAATGGTACAATGATCTTGTAATCCGGGCTGGCCTTGCAGAAAATTCTGCAGTTAGGGGGTGCATGGTTATTAAACCTTACGGATATGCTATCTGGGAGAAGATGCAGGCAGCACTTGATAAAATGTTTAAGGATACAGGTCACTCGAATGCCTATTTCCCTCTTTTAATACCCAAATCATTTTTCAGCAAAGAGGCAGCTCATGTTGAGGGTTTTGCAAAAGAATGTGCTGTTGTTACCCATTACCGATTGAAAAATGCAGAAGACGGCAGTGGGGTTGTTGTTGATGAAACTGCACGTTTAGAGGAAGAATTAATTATTCGTCCGACATCGGAAACCATTATTTGGGATTCATATAAGAACTGGATTCAATCATATCGTGATTTGCCTTTATTAATTAATCAATGGGCTAATGTTGTTCGATGGGAAATGAGAACCAGATTGTTTTTAAGAACAACTGAATTTTTGTGGCAGGAAGGACATACTGCCCATGCTACTAAAGAAGAGGCTATTGAGGAGACCTTTACAATTCTTAACGTTTATACCGATTTTGCGGAGAAGTGGATGGCGCTACCGGTATTAACAGGAAAAAAATCGTCCAATGAACGATTTGCCGGGGCAATTGATACATACTGTATTGAAGCTTTAATGCAGGATGGGAAAGCATTACAGGCTGGAACATCTCATTTTCTGGGACAAAATTTTGCCAAGGCATTTGATGTGAAGTTTCTCAGCAGAGAGAATAAACTGGATTATGTTTGGGCAACGTCATGGGGCGTGTCAACTCGGTTAATGGGTGCATTGGTTATGGCACACTCTGATGATCGTGGATTGGTGTTGCCACCAAAACTCGCACCAATTCAGGTAGTTATTGTTCCGATTTATAGAAAAGAAGATCAATTAGCACAGATTTCTGTACATGCCAATAATATCAAGGATGCTTTGACTAAAAAGGGTATCAGTGTGAAGTATGATGACCGGGATACCTATAAACCCGGATGGAAGTTTAATGAGTATGAATTTAAAGGTGTTCCTATCCGGTTGGCCATTGGCCCACGGGACCTGGAGAATGGTACCATTGAAGTTGCAAGAAGGGATACTCTTGAAAAAGAGGTTCTTCAGATGACTGATATTGAAAATAAGGTTGAGCATTTACTTCTTCAAATTCAGGAGAATATATTCCAGAAAGCTTTATCGTTTCGTGACAACAATACTTTTTCTGTTGATTCCTGGGAAGAATTCAAGGATGTTATTGAACATAAAGGAGGATTTGTATTAGCCCACTGGGATGGAACCGTTGAAACAGAGCTGGCTATTAAGGAAGAGACAAAAGCAACAATTCGTACGATTCCACTTACTCATATTCCCGAAGAAGGAAAGTGTATTTACTCTGGGAAACCATCCAACCAACGGGTTGTTTTTGCAAAAGCTTATTGAAAAACCAAATTCGATTAATGAAATTTTAGTTTAAATATCTTTTCATTCGTTTTCGCATTTTCAAAGATCAACTCTTTTTTTATATCATCAAGATTTTGTTCGGGAAGCATTGCTGACAAGGATGTGTTAACTAATTCGGGTGAATAGTTAGCGATATAAAAATAGACAGGTTTATCGGTATCAGTAATTTTTGAGGTGTGGTATTCTTCCCAGTATTTCTCACGCATTTCCCATGTAAAATAGTGATATGTATCAGGGTATAGTTTTTTATAAACAGGCAAAAATATTTCATTCGCCCTGCCAGCCCAGCAATGACTTATCATTATGGAAAAATCATGAAAAGGACAACCATAACCCGAGGGGGTAATGAGTTTAATTGCGTCTTCTTCAAGTGTTTCTACAAAATGTTTTGTAACCATTTTGCTTTTCATTTCATTTGAAATATATTTTGAGCGAATTCGAATTGAATGCACCTGTTTTTGAAAACCCCAAATAAATCCAGCAATAATAAGTAATCCAATAACTGACTTAATTTTATTAAAACGGATTAAACTCTTCAGCATTTCAAATGACAAAATGATCATAACTGGAAAAAGACAAAGTCCGGGGATTAAATACCTGTACTCATAATGTTTTGAAACTATGATTATCTGACTCATCATTACAATTAAAACCCCTGCAAGTCCGTATAATAATCGTTTATTTAAATCTTTTCTTTTAATAATTAAATATACAAATAATAGGGATAGACTGATTACCCAGTTTATTACCAAGAAACGATGTGAAATAAAAAATAATTTTAGATTATGAAAGAATTGCTCCCAAACAATGAAATTCGCTTCACCACCACCGTAATGGCCAGAATGAATAAACAGATCTTTCATCCATGTTGTAAAGAAAACCAGATCAAAAAGAATGGGTATTGCAAATACAAATAAACTAATTAGTGATAGAAGCAAAAACTTGCCTTTATCTTTATAACCCGGGATAACCAACAACGGGATAATCAATAACGGCAAGAATGTAAGTTTAATTGACAGCCCAAATCCTGAGATCATACTAAAAAACAGTATGGTTCTAAAATTGAATTTTTTTTCATTTGACCCAACAACTTTCAATATCATAATTGTAAGTAGCAAAACGGGAATTGGTATTAATAATTCAGGGGTTAAGCGTCCAATAATATCGTATGTAATTTGTGAGTAAAACGGAGCAGCCTGAACTAATAATCCATAAGGAAGAAAATTGGTTAATCGTGTCACAATTAATCCAGCCAGGAAGAGTACAACAGCAGTTATACTTATAACCACGTGGTTGATCATATTTAAATAAAGATCAGAATTTATTAAAACATCTTCAATATAAGGTATTTCATGTGATCGGAAAGTGTATACAATTCTGCAAACTACTGCGACCAACATTTGTAAAGGAGTACCTGGATTGTCGATGTGGTGAACATTTAAATGCCCAAGAGACATATAAAGTCCGTTTGTTAAATAAATATACTCAGGATCAACATTCCTTACGGAAAACATATTAATTACCTGATTAAAATAGAATCCAAGGACTAAATAAAAAAATGGGAGTAAAATCAGGAGTATTTTACCATATTTTTTCATTACTTCTGTTTTGATGTTCCAACTATTTAGCTAATTCAACGTTTTATTTTTTTAATAACAGATCAGCCCGCATAAATACTTCCCAGTATTTTTCTTGTGTCATATCCGACCAGTGGATAATATTATATCTGTATTGATAGGTTTGAATTTGGCAACCAATGGTCAGGATAATCAAGATTATTATGTATGCTCTCCTAACCCAGCGAAGTTTAATGTTATTGAGGGCAATACCCAATAGAATGGCAAAAAATGCAAAATATTCAATAAAAACCCTGGATGAAAAACTTCCACCATAATACCACATCCACCAGGAGGAGAACACATATGTAATGAGAAATAGTCCTCCCAATAAAGTAAAGAAAGTATATCTGCTTTTTTTAAATAAATAGTAACCCCCGGCAAGGGAGATGGCTAATAACGGTGTATATAGAAAAAGTCCTTTTTTGTAACTAAAAAGAGTGTTAATGATTTGGGGAGAAAAGAAGTTAAAGCCTTCGTCTCCATATGAATAGATCCAAAAACGTCCTGTTTGGATTTTATATATGGCAAATTGTACAGAGAGGATTATCATGAAAAGTAAAAAAGAGATAATCAAGGCCGGAATATTTTTTACAATAACCTTCATACCATTAATTAATCTTAAAAAACTTCCTGCAAGAAATGGAACCATGGCTACAATAAGTATGTTTGCCGGCCTGATAAGTACTACCATGCCCAGTATCAATCCAATAACTGGAAGTAATTTTATTTCATAGTGGTTGAAATATTTTTTTGTATAATAGATGAACATATTTATAAATGCGAAGGAATAAATATGCGACATAGAGAATTCAATAACCGAATAGTAAAAAACATTCGTGCCAAAAACAATGGAAAACAGGATCAGAAAAATATAGATGCCTCGAATATTGTACGTTCTTAAGAGTTTTAATAAAAACAGGCAAGCCAGGGCTAAGTAAAATATGGATGCAAGATTAATAAATAACGTATAGTATCTGGAGTAACCATCAAGAGGATAGCCAAGAAAAACAGTAACGAGATGGCCGATTGCGAAAAAGGGTGCCATTGCAAGAGCTGTTCCGGAGTAATATTTGTTTATATATTTTCCGCGAAAATAACTTCGGTAATCATATTGCAAATTTTCATTGTAATATTTCTCCTTTTCGATCGTATCAAAAAATCCAAAGTTCAGATCGTGGTAGATGAAAATGGCTGGTAAGTAAGCATAATATCCTTTTCCATCAGCTTCGATGATGCCTGTTGAATAGTCTTTCCCCAAATTAATATTTGAAGAGACCATCAGCAAGATCAAGACAATAACAGGAATGATCAGTCTTTGCGCTATTTTATTTATATTCAGAATCATTAATTAGTAGTTGATTGTCATTGCCTGAGGATGAATTGTTTAGAGGGGTGTTTGCAAAAGCTATTCCAATTCTATTAACTGCCCTGTTCCGGTAATATTGGCAGAAACAGTTTCGGGATTGCCTTTATAATAAATATTTCCTGTGTACTCAATATCAACTCCAAGATGTTTGGTACAGTATACATAACAATCATTGGAGCCTCTATTGTTCATAAAAGTGAATGCTGTTTCCAGGTTTTCACAAAAGAAAGGGCCATAACTGGCCGCATAAATAAAATTCACATTAGATTTACCATGTACAATGAACTCAACTGCTCCATAATGCAGGCTCAGTGCTGATATTCTGGTTTCGATATCAAGATCTATGATTCCCGATCCGTCCCAGACTGCGACATTCAATGAGTCAGTGACAATGGTGTTGGTGCTCAACACATTTCCTGATGAGATATAGTCTATGCTAATTAATTCTTCAACGGTGACATAGACATCAATTTCTTTGTTATAACTACGAATCCAATTACATGTATTGTTATTACGAATAATTAACCGGTGGCCAGACACTTCGGTGATAATTGATGGGATAAGGTTTTCGCCTGCTTCAATTTTAA
>CBDUSM010000007.1:0-12120 GCA_965369825.1 uncultured Bacteroidales bacterium | reverse complement strand
ACCTCTGCTCCACCCCGCAATATATCTCTAATTAATTTATTGTTGTGCAAATTGCGAGTGCAAAGGTAATTTTTGTTTCTTTGTTCTCCAAATTAATTCTGAAAAAATAATCGTATGGCCCATAAAGCAGGCTTTATCAATATTATTGGAAACCCTAATGTGGGGAAATCTACCCTGATGAATGCTATGGTCGGGGAAAAACTATCCATCATTACCAATAAAGTGCAAACTACACGGCACCGAATTATGGGTATTGTTAATGGTGATGACTACCAAATTGTTTATTCTGATACTCCTGGAATCATCAACCCAAACTATAAACTGCAAGAATCGATGATGAGGTTTATCGAATCCGCATTGATCGATGCCGATGTATTTCTTTATGTTACTGATATTGCCGACAATGAATTTAATGAGAAAATAGTAGATAAAATAAAAGAGACACGAATTCCTCTGATAGTTGCTGTTAATAAAATTGACTTGGCCGGTCAGGAGAAAACGGAAGAAAGATTACTGTTCTTGAAGAAGTTTTTTCCCAACGCTCATATCATCCCTATCTCAGCATTACACCGGTTTAATCTTGAAACTGTTTTTCAAAAAATAATTGAACTTTTACCTGAAGCTCCACCTTTTTTCCCAAAAGACGAACTCACAGATCGGTCATTGCGTTTCTTTGCATCGGAAATAATCAGAGAGAAAATCCTCTTGAACTTCCAAAAGGAAATTCCGTATTCTGTTGAGGTGGCAGTTGATAAGTTTAAAGAGAAAGAGAAAATTACATTTATTTCAGCCTATATTTATGTAATTCGGGAATCACAAAAAGCGATCATGTTAGGGCATAATGGTAAAGCTATAAAAAAACTGGGTACTGATGCCAGAATAGACCTGGAGGATTTTTTGGGTAGAAAAGTTTTCCTGGAGTTAAGTGTTAAAGTCAATAAAGACTGGAGAGATAATGATCTTCAACTCAAAAGATTTGGTTATGCCCAATAGTACTTAATAATGATAACTAAATTAAGGAACATTATTTATGTCAAATATTTTAGCAATTGTCGGCCGGCCTAACGTCGGGAAATCCACTTTTTTTAATCGACTTACAGGTTCCCGCGACGCTATTGTGGATGAAACAAGTGGCGTTACACGCGATAGGAATTATGGTAAATCGGACTGGAATGGGATTGAATTTTCGGTAATTGATACAGGAGGTTATGTTGTTGGATCGGAAGATGTTTTCGAGGAAGCAATCCGCGATCAGGTTGAGCTGGCCATTGATGAAGCCGATATTATCCTGTTTATGGTCGATATTATGGATGGATTAACAGGAATGGATGAAGATGTAGCAAATATCCTTCGAAAGGGTAGAAAAAAAGTTTTTCTTGTCGTTAATAAAGCTGACACTACTAAACGATTGCAGCTTATTC
Source organism: uncultured Bacteroidales bacterium (assembly GCA_965369825.1). Taxonomy (GTDB): domain Bacteria; phylum Bacteroidota; class Bacteroidia; order Bacteroidales; family JAGONC01; genus JAGLWB01. Next base: position 10,699 of record CBDUSM010000007.1, on the reverse strand, counting down.
ATGAGTTTCATAAGCTTGGCCTTGGAGCAGTTTATGGCATATCATCAATTAATGGAAGTGGTACAGGCGATTTGCTGGATTCGGTTGTTAAAGAGTTTGAGAAAATTGAAGTTGAGGATTTACCTGATCTGCCAAAAATCACTGTTGTAGGAAGGCCAAATGTTGGGAAATCCTCACTTATCAATGCTTTTCTCGATGAAGAACGATTTATGGTTACACCAATTGCAGGTACAACAAGAGATTCAATCTATACAAGGTATAATAAATTTGGATACGATTTTTTTCTGGTTGATACAGCCGGTATGCGCAAAAAAGGGAAAGTAACAGCGAATATCGAATTCTATTCTGTGCTGAGATCAATTCGGGCGATTGAAAATTGTGATATTTGTCTTTTAATGATCGATGCCAGCCAGGGTATTGAAGCCCAGGACTTAAATATAATCCACCTGGTTGAGAGGAACAGAAAAGGTATTGTTATTGTTGTTAACAAATGGGACCTGGTCGATAAAGAAACCAATACGTATATTGAATTTGAAAAAGAGATCAAAAGGAAGATTGCTCCTTTTATTGATGTTCCGATTGTTTTTACTTCCATACCCAATAAACAACGGATATTAAAGGTCTTGGAACTAAGTATGTTGGTTTATCAGAACAGAATCAGGAAGATATCTACTTCAAAGTTAAATGAAATAATGCTCCCGATTGTTAAGGCTCAATATCCGCCTGCTGTTAAAGGTAAGTATGTCAAGATTAAGTACATCACTCAGATAAAAACCCACTACCCATCGTTTGTGTTTTTCTGTAACCTGCCTCAGTATGTCAAAGATCCGTATAAACGGTTTGTGGAAAATCAACTCCGAAAGCACTTTGATTTTACCGGTGTACCGATACAAATTTACTTTAGAAAGAAATAACCCACGACTTTAGTCGTGGGTCATCCTCGACTTTAGTCCTGGACTGAAACTCTACCAAATGCCCCAGGAATTACTAAGTGTTCGAATAGATAAATGGTTATGGGCTGTCAGGGTTTTTAAAACCCGTAATCAGGCAGGCGAAGCTTGCAGAGGAGGAAAGGTCAAAATTAATGACCTGGCTGTTAAACCCTCCAGAGAAATAAAAATTGACGACATAATAAATATTCAATTAGGCCAGTTAACCAAAACTATACAGGTTACCGGCCTCATACGAAACAGGGTGTCTGCAAAACTGGCCGCAGAGCACGTTATGGATCTAACACCTGAGGAAGAATATAACCGTCTGAAAATAACGAAAGAAGCAAACTATGAAAAACGCGACAAAGGGGAGGGGCGTCCTACCAAAAAGCAACGAAGGCAAATCGTTAATTTAAAAAGGTATAAGTTGTAACTTTTTTAGGGACCCCACTGCTTGCTTGCAGAAAGCCTGTGTTATTCAGAACAATTTTTTTAATACTTTTGAATACTTCAAATGCCCGTGTTATGAAATTTGAAAATTATCAAATAAACAATTCCTTCCTTAACTGTAGAATAAGAGATATCACTTCTGCAGAGGTAAAAAATATCAGAAATGAATTACTTAAACATATCCTTGGCCTGGTGGACCTGACTACCCTGGAAGGAGCTGATACAAATGAAAAGGTTATTGCCCTTTGTGAAAAAGCGAAAGGTTTTAAGGATAAATCCCTGGGTATTCCTAATGTTGCCGCTGTATGCGTGTATCCGGTTTTTGTAAGGCTGGTTAAAGACCAATTAATAGGCAGCGATATAAAAACAGCATCAGTAGCTGGCGCTTTTCCATCAGGACAGTCGCCATTATCCGTGAAATTAATGGAGGTTCAATATGCGGTTGATCAGGGAGCCGATGAAATAGATATGGTTATCTCCAGGGGGAAGTTTCTTCAGGGTGAATATGATGAAGTGTTTGACGAAATCGCTTCTATCAGAGATGTATGCAAAAATGTTCACCTTAAGGTTATTCTGGAGACAGGTGAACTTCAAACAATTGAAAATATTCGAAAAGCGAGTGAAATTGCCATTAATGCCGGTGCCGACTTCATAAAGACTTCAACCGGAAAAATCCAGCCGGCTGCAACAGAACTGGCTGTGTTGGTCATGCTTGATACAATAAAAGAATATTATGAAAAGAGTGGTAAAAAGATTGGTATTAAAGCCGCCGGAGGAATTTCTTCTCCTGACCAGGCAATAAATTATTATTTGCTGGTGTCGAAAACCCTCGGTGATCAATGGATTGATAAAGAATATTTTCGTATCGGTGCAAGTAGTCTTACAGACAATATTACAAAACTGTTTAATTCATAAACTTTGTGTAGAAAGCTATCAATAGCCCCGCCTTTCAAGGCGGGGATTAAAAAGGCAGGTATTGTAATCTTGAATCAAAATAATGTGATGCAAAAATTTAACATTAGGATATTAGTTGTTTCTTTGTTTATACTGACTGGTTTTGCATCCTGTGAAATTAGCGATGAAAATGATTTTCCCGACAATGACCTCAGGGATCCGTTTCTCGGAACATGGAAATGTACCGAATCGGAAGCCAGGTCATCTCTATTTGTTTACCAGGTAAATATTAGGAAGGATCCCTCTAACAGTTCACGTGTTTTATTGGATAACTTTGGGTTTATTGGTTTTGATGAAAAACCGCCCTATGGTGTTGTTGCAGGCGGCACCATTAGCATTCCACAGCAGCAGGTATGCGATGACAACAGCATAACAGTTTCAGGATTTGGAACCCAGGTTGATGTAAATACAATGAACTGGGAATATCAGTTGATTATTGGCGGAGATAAAAACGATTATACTGCCGTCTTTGAAAAGCAATAATTATTTAGAGGAAATTTATTCCAACTCGATCTCACTTTGAAATTTACTTAGCCTTTTGATAACCTCCGTATACATCTCATCAAATTCATTTATATTTTGCTGGTAGTAAAGAAGACTTTCTATAAAGTTCTCTTTTGAAGTACCGTATTTTTCGAAAAGGAAAGTATAATAATAAGTTGAGTATGATTTACTATTCTTTTTTCGGGTATCATCCGACTTAATAGCTGCTTCAATAAGTTGAACGTCAACGAGCAATTCAATCAATTGGTCTTTTGGAATAATATTTTCGGGAGGAGTAGCAACCTGTTCGTTGTTTCCGGATGAGCAGCTGAGTAACCAGATAAGATTAATAAAGAGTAGCTTTTTCATCAATTTTGGCCAAATTTTTCTACATATTCTTTATTTAATCCTTCAATAACCGCATTGGTAATATTAAAACGCTCATTAGTAAGAAAAATATTTCCACCTTTACTGTATCCAAGTATGTAGTCATAGTAGTTTGATCGATTTAATCGCTGAAGAAAACTAGACAAACTGTCAATGAGCATCAGATTAATTCCACGCTCCTCCATGGCTAATTCAGTAGAATACAATTCCTGCATCTCAATGATTTTTTGTTGCTCCTGCATTAACTGGCTATAAATCTCCTGAGCACTTTCTTCAGAGATTGATTGTGCCTGAACTTGTTGCTGGAAATAAGTGGCATCTTTTTCGTATTGCCCTTGCTTTGTGCGAATTTCTGCCTCCATGCGATTGCCTTTGGATTCCAGACTACGTGATTTTTCGATGGCAAGTTTGTAGTGTGACAAAATGGAATCGGTATCAATGTAAGCAATTCTGGTTGAGTTTTTTAACAGGGGTGCTTCGGGTGTTTTCCTTGATGATTCAAAGGGATCATCTTTCACTGAAAAGTGAAGATAATACAGGTATCCTAAACCGATAAATAATATAATATTTAGAGTTAAGCTAATTGTGGCGATTGACGATTTTGACATTTTATAGTTTATTGATATTATAGAGTATTTTAATTCCCAAGCTCTGAAAGAAAATTTATTCTCATTAATCTAATCTCTTTTTCAGTGAATTCATCTTCGCCGAGTTCAACCAAAGCATCTTTAATAGAATCAGATTCGGCATCACTGAAATATTCGTAGATTTCCTCTTGATGGTAGGGATCAACGTACTCATCTATGTAATAGCCGAGATTTATTTTTGTACCGGATAATACAATGCTTTCTATTTCAGATAAGAGCTCGCTTAAAGAAAGATTTTTTGAGTTCGCTAAATCTTCAAGTGCAATTTTCCGGTCAATATTTTGAATGATATAAACTTTTAATCCTGATTTATTAACGACAGATTTTACGACCATGTCGTTAGGTCGTAAAATCTCATTTTCCTCAACATATTGTGTGATAAGTTCGATGAATGGAGTACTATATTTTTGTGCTTTTCCGGCTCCGACACCTGTAATCTGTTTCATTTCCTCCAACGTGATCGGATATTGAATGGCCATATCTTCCAAAGAGGGATCCTGAAAGATTATGAAAGGAGGTAACTTCTCTTTTCTGGAGATGTCTTTTCGGAGATCCTTTAATAATGAAAAAAGTGTTTGATCGGTTGTACTCGTTTTATGCGCTCCATCAGATATGAAAATATCCTCTTCATCCGGGTTTTCATAGTCGTGATCCTTTGTAAGCATAACAGAGTAAGGGGTCTCAATAAATTTTAATCCTTCTTCTGTTATCTTCAAAATACCGTAGTTTTCTATATCTTTAATAAGAAGCCTTTCGATTAATGTTTGCCTGATTACAGCATTCCAGAATTTATCTGTTTCATATCCCCCTTGTCCGAAAACGTCAAGTTTGTTGTGTTTAAAAGACTTAATGGTAGCAGTATTTTTTCCAATGAGAATATTAATAATATGCTTTGCTTTATAGAGTTGTTTAGCTTCTAAAACAGCCTTAAGGGCAAGTTTAACAGAATCTTTGCCTTCAAATTTGGTTTTAGGGTGAAGACAGTTATCGCATGACCCACAATTAGGAGTAGAGTACACTTCTCCAAAATAATGAAGAAGCAATTTATGCCTGCACACAGATGATTCAGCATATGCAACAGTTTCTAATAATAGTTGTTTGGCAATTTCCTGTTCTGCAACAGGTTTACCTTTCGTGAATTTTTCGAGCTTCAAAATATCATCGTAACTATAGAAGGCTATGCAATTGCCTTCGCCATCATCGCGTCCTGCTCGTCCGGTTTCCTGGTAGTAGCCTTCAATACTTTTTGGCATATCATGATGAATAACAAATCGGACATCAGGTTTATCGATCCCCATGCCGAAAGCGATGGTAGCCACTATCACATCAGCATCTTCCATAAGAAACATATCCTGATTAGTTCGGCGTGTTAAAGCATCAAGCCCTGCATGATATGGTAGGGCTTTTATCCCGTTAACGACCAAAGTTTCTGCCAATTCTTCTACTTTTTTCCGGCTTAAGCAATAAATAATACCCGATTTCCCGGAGTTGGATTTGATATACCGTATGATGTCTTTAGCAACATTCTTAGTTTTTTGGCGAACCTCATAGTATAGATTGGGGCGGTCAAAAGAAGATTTATAAACAGCCGCATCCAAAATCATCAGGTTCTTTTGGATGTCCTGTTGTACCTTAACAGTCGCAGTCGCAGTGAGGGCAATAATCGGAACACCCTGGCCAATGTTCTCAATAATAGGGCGTATCCGTCTGTATTCCGGCCTGAAATCATGCCCCCATTCCGATATGCAATGAGCTTCATCAATGGCGTAAAATGAAATATTGATGGTTTTTAAGAAAGCAATGTTTTCAGGCTTTGTAAGTGATTCAGGTGCAACATAAAGTAATTTAGTAACACCGTTAACAAGGTCTTCCTTTACTTGAAGAATCTCTGCTTTCGACAATGAGGAATTCATAAAGTGCGCAATGCCGGTTTTTGCACCAAAGTTCCGGATCGCATCAACCTGATTCTTCATTAAGGAAATCAAAGGAGAAATTATGATTGAAGTCCCTTCTTTGATCAATGACGGCAGCTGGTAACACAACGATTTACCACCCCCTGTAGGCATGATAACAAATGAATGCTTACCATCAAGCAGGTTAATAATAATCTCCTGCTGGCTTCCCTTGAATGAATCAAATCCGAAGAATTTCTTTAATTGTTCATGTAGCCTATGTTTGTCAATATCTTGCACGCTCCAATTAACTTAGTTGATTAAAAATGCTTCTATACAAATATATAAAAAAATAAAAGTATATTCTAAAAAAAATAAAAAATTTACAGAAAAAATATTAATCAAATATATCTGCTCTGATTTCGTTACCATTTACAATCTACTTAATAAGGGTTTGGAACACTCATAGGGTTATACTACCTTTGCAACTGAACCCTCTTTATTAATAATTGAAAAATTAATAAAATTGAAATCAAGCAAGCATATCAAACAAATTGCAATCCAAACGATTATTGATGAGGCGGAAGCTGTATTAACGCTTAAGGACCGTATTGATGACGACTTTGTAAAATGTATCAAACTTATTTACAACTCAACCGGCCGTGTAATTGTTACTGGCATTGGAAAAAGCGCAAACATTTCCACCAAGATCGTCTCAACATTAAATTCAACCGGTACCCGGGCAATATTCATGCATGCCGCAGATGCTATCCATGGGGATCTTGGGATGATAAATAACGATGATGTTATTATTTGTGTCTCAAAAAGTGGAAACACTCCGGAAATAAAAGTATTGGTGCAGCTGCTTAAAACCTTGGGTAACAAGCTGATTGGTATTGTTGGCAACATTGACTCTTACCTGGCAATGCACGCTGATTATATTTTGAATACTTCGGTAATAAAGGAGGCATGTCCAAATAATTTAGTCCCGACGTCCAGTACAACAGCACAGCTTGTTATGGGTGACGCCCTCGCAGTTGCCTTGCTTGACTATCGGGGATTTTCAGTGAGTGATTTTGCAAAATTCCATCCTGGTGGTGCTTTGGGTAAACAGCTATACCTTAGGGTTTCTGATTTGTATCGAAATAACCAGGTTCCCAGGGTGGATTACAATGAAAATATCAGAAAAGTTATCATTGAAATATCATCGAAAAGGTTGGGTGCCACTGCTGTTATGAGCGATGGTCAACTGATTGGTATTATTACTGATGGCGACTTAAGACGAATGTTAGAAAAAAATATCCCGTTGGAGAAAGTGAAGGCACATGAGGTGATGAGCAAATCTCCGAAAACCATCGACGAACAAACACTTGTTTCCGATGCATTGGGAATTATGAGAAAAAGTAATATTACTCAATTGCTTGTTTTGGATAATAGTAAGTACGTAGGAATTATTCATCTGCACGACATCTTAAGAGAAGGAATTATTTGAAAAAATTAAAATGATACTCCGTACAGATAAAATTGTAAAAAAATACAAAAGTCGGACTGTAGTCCGGGATGTGTCCATTGAAGTTAAGCAAGGAGAAATTGTTGGCTTGCTTGGCCCTAATGGTGCAGGTAAAACTACCTCTTTTTATATCATTGTTGGGTTGATAAAGCCACTTTCTGGTAGTGTGTACCTTGACGATAAGAACATAACGCATGAACCAATGTTTAAACGTGCTCAATTGGGAATTGGGTACCTTGCTCAGGAAGCATCGGTTTTTAGGAAATTGAGTGTTGAAGATAATATCCGTGCTGTACTTGAGTTTACAAACCTTTCCAGGAATGAACAGAAGCAAAAATTGGAATCATTAATTGATGAGTTTGGCTTAGATCATGTGAGGAAAAGCATGGGAATAACCTTGTCAGGAGGAGAACGCCGACGAACAGAAATTGCCAGGGCACTTGCTGTTAGTCCAAATTTTATTTTACTTGATGAACCATTTGCCGGTGTTGACCCCATTGCAGTCGAAGATATTCAAGGTATTGTTACTAAGTTGAAAAATAGAAATATTGGCGTTTTAATTACTGATCATAACGTTCATGAAACCCTTTCAATAACCGATCGTTCCTATTTACTATTTGAAGGTGCTATTCTAAAATCGGGTACTTCAGAAGAGTTGGCACATGATCCGCATGTGCGAAAAGTATACCTCGGGGAAAATTTTGAATTAAGGCGATAAAGCATTACTGATGAATAAGTAATATTTTATTTACCTGCTAAAATAATATCCTCCTCCTGGTTGTGTAATGTGAAAAATAGTTCTTTAATGAGGCGCGCTTTCCCTGGTTTATTGATGGAATTCAGATAATCAACCACTTCGAGCAAAAGTGTTGTGTTAAGTGCTAAGGAAGGATCATCTCTTTTTAGATTATTATATGTTGCCACAGCATATTCGATTCCGTCGGTAAAAGTTTTTTCAACCATTAGCTCAACATGACTGTTATTTGGAGAGTCTTGTATTATATTTTTTATTCTGTTTATGAATATGGTTAAGCCCCTGAGACTTGTATGGTTAAGAATAATGATGGTGTTTTTTTGATCTGTATAACGCAAAAAACCTATCCTGAAACCTTCCCATCTTCCATAATGGTACACTACCTTCCCTTCTTCTGTTTCTTTAATTCTGAAACCGAAACCATAGGGGATGTCATATTTATTTCTCACTTTTCCAGCTGTGAATGCATCTTCAAGCGATGCATAGGGCACCAGTCTTTCACTGTATAATGCCTGGTCCCATTTGAATAAATCGGAAGTAGTTGAGTAAACTCCTTTATCGCCAAGAATACCATCATGCAATGATTTACCAATTGTTCTGTATCTTCTCCACGACCGGGAATAACCATTGAGTATTTCCTCTTGAGGTTTGTCTGCCGCAGTGGAATAAGCAAATGTATTGAACATCTCCAGGGGATCAAAAATATTGTCTTGTAAAAAATCAGGGATTGACTTCTTAGAAATTACTTCAATTAAATATGCAAGAACTGCATATCCAGTGTTGCAATAATCGAATCGGCGTCCCGGTGTAAAATATAATGGCAGATCATGATCGGATAACATCCTTACCATATCGCCATTATCCGGAGGAATACTGTCTTGTTGCCAATAATGTTCAATGAGCCACATGTAATTTGGAAGCCCGGCAGTGTGATTTAAAAGGTGACGAATGGTCATTTTATTATAGGGAAAATCCGGAAGATATTTCTGAATATCATCATCGTAAGAAAGAAATTCCCTTTCTTTGAGAATCATAATGGCCATGGCTATGAACTGCTTGCTTACTGAGGCAAGTTGATAAACCGACTCGTTTGTTAGCTTTTTCTTTGTTCGAAAATTGGCATAACCTATGGTTTTATTGAATACCAGACTTCCTTCCACTGCCACGAGTACGCTTCCGTGAAATCCATAAGCCTCTTGAGCAATAGTTAACAATGATTCAAGCCGGTTGTATTTATCCCTGATAAAGAGAAATGATAAATCTTTTTGCTCATTTAAGGTTAAAATCTCTGGATCAACAGATGATTGTATGCCGAAGTTCTTATCAGGGTATGTAAAGACCAACAAAAACAAAACCGACAATATCGCCCTGATTAATATCTTATGTCTTACAGGTTGCGTCATACAATAAAACATGAAAGCAATTGAAAATAACCGGGCAAATTTACAAAAACCTAACTATTACATCACTTCCTGAAAAAATATTTATTCACGAATAGATGTTGAAAAAATGCGAATCATACTTTCAATCTACGTTGAATAATTAATGACATGAAAATGTACAGTAAAATAATCAACGGGATGGCCATGAAATGAAAAAACAGAATGATCAGAAATGATAAAAGAAGGAAGATGTATCGAGTACTGTTTTCTTTCCATCCAAGAACCTTGAACTTTAGTGAGAACAACCGAATTGGAGAAATTAAAAAAAATGAAATAAGAATCGTAATAGTTACCAGTACATATTTGTTTTCCAGTAGGTAATTTGCCCAGATGACATCTGATTGAAAGTGCAGAATAAGTGGGAATGAAGCAATAAGAATGGCACTGGCAGGGGTTGGTAAGCCGATAAAAATTTCACGTTGATGAGGGTCAATGTTGAATTTTGCAAGCCTTAAAGCTGAAAACAAAGGAATCAATAATCCTATATAAGGTAAAAATAAATCAACCGGATAACCCGAAGAAACCTCTTGAACACTATCCTTCATTAACATAAACATTATAAACCCTGGAACAACACCGAAGGAAACAACATCGGCCAGCGAGTCGAGCTCTTTTCCCATGTCCGATTGCGCCTTTAATATTCGGGCGAATGCCCCGTCAAGAAAGTCAAATAATAGAGCTATACCAATAAGGCATACAGCAATGGTAAGTTCCTCGCTGAAAATTGCTATTAAAGCCAGGCAACCTGCTAATAAATTAATGAGTGTTAATAGATTTGGAAGTTTAGACCGTATTTTCATAGTTAGAAAGGTCAATGTTCCGGTAAAAATATAAAATTCTGCTTAATTATTATGGAACAATTATGTTTTTTGATTGTTTACAGAGTTATATTCCCCACGGCTTGCGGTGGAGAGGTTCATTTTAATACTTATATCTCAATAATAATATTATTTCAATGAACAGAATGAATGAACGTGGTATTATTTAAGGTAGCATTCATATCTTTGCATTAAATAAAAATGTATGTGTTTATAAATATTATCTGAAGTGAACGCAAATCTTCCCGGCAGTATCAAGATTGATGAATACGACTATCCCCTTGCTCCGGAAAAGATAAGCCAGTTTCCTTTGAGTGTAAGAGATGAATCGAAACTGCTCATCTCTGAAAGTGGCCGTATCAGCCAGGATGTTTTTAAAAATATCCCCCAATACCTGAATGATAATAGCATAATTTTTTTTAATGATACT
>CBDUSM010000006.1:0-12567 GCA_965369825.1 uncultured Bacteroidales bacterium | reverse complement strand
CGAATTTCAAATTCTTGCTGATAAGCACGGTAATGTAATTCACCTTTTTGAACGTGAATGTTCTGTTCAACGTCGTCACCAAAAAGTGATTGAGGAGACACCATCACCACTGATGAACCCTGAAATCAGAGAAGAAATGGGAAAGACTGCTGTTGCCGCTGCTAAAGCAGTTAATTATCACGGTGCCGGAACAGTAGAGTTTATCGTGGATGAAGACTTGAATTATTATTTTCTGGAGATGAACACACGCCTGCAGGTCGAGCACCCTATCACAGAAATAGTTGTTGGAGTTGACCTGGTAAAGGAGCAAGTCAATATTGCAAATGGTCAAAAACTTACATTCAAACAAAAAGAACTCAGGCAAGATGGCCATGCCATTGAGTGTCGTATTTATGCCGAAGACACTGATAATAACTTTATGCCGAGCCCGGGGAAAATCAATCATATTACCGAACCCCTTGGCCTGGGTATTCGTCATGATGGATACGTTTATGAAGGATACGAAATACCTCTTTTTTATGACCCGCTGATATCCAAATTAATTGTCTGGGCAAAAACCAGGGATGAAGCAATCCAGCGAATGAAAAGAGCCCTTTATGCCTACAAAATAACAGGCGTTAAAACAACCATTAAATTTCTCGAAAAGATTATGGATACCCCTGCTTTCAAAGAAGGGAAATACAACACTCACTTTATCGAAGACCATAAAAAACTTCTGCTGGAAACACAACATTGCAACAAGCAATGCGAAGACGTGGCTATTATCACTGCCTTTATTGACTATCTCGCTAAAATAAAGTCAGCCGCGTCAAATACCTCTTCTGTAACAAAATCAAATAATTGGAAAGATATTGGCAGGAGAAGAAGTATTACCAGAATCTAACTGTTTCATCATCATTGTTTTTTGTTTAAAAAAGGAATTATGTCATACGAAGTCAATCTGGATAAACGAAACGCAACCATTGAGTTGATCCACCAAGATGGCAATCATATAAAAGTAGTTGTTGATAATACAGTATATGAACTGGATATCGCTATGGTTGAAGAAGGGATATATTCTGTTCTGTTGGATAATAAATCATTTAACCTGGAACTCATAAAAAACGGGAGCAATAAAAAGTATACGGTCAATACCTATTTGAATACTTATGAAGTTGAGATTATCGATGCTGAAGCAAAATACCTGAGGAACAGGAAGAAAAGTATGTTTGGCGAAGAAGAAAATAATATTTTTTCTCCAATGCCGGGGAAAGTTGTGAAAATTCCGGTAATAATAGGAGAAGCTGTCAAGGAAGGGCAAACTGTTATTATTATTTCGGCCATGAAAATGGAAAGTGAGTTTAAGGCAAAAAAAGAGGGTGTTGTAAAAGAAATTCTCGTTAAGGAAGAAGATACCGTTGATGGTAATCAATTGTTAATCAGACTTGAATAAATCCTATCGTAATCCCCGCCTCTCGAGGCGGGGATATTGTTAGATATTCACATATCGTTTATGAATTAATAAAATAATATATGTCATCAATAGAAGAAAAATTCAATCAACTGGAAGATCGCAACAGAGCTGCTGAGCTGGGTGGTGGCGAAGATAGAATTGAAAGGCAACATAAAGCAGGCCGAAAAACTGCCAGGGAAAGAATTGAGTACCTTCTTGATCCAAATTCGTTTGTTGAGCTCGATAAGTTTGTGACCCATAGAGCGCATGATTTTGAAATGGATAAAAATAAAATTTTAGGCGATGGTGTGGTTTCAGGATATGGGAAAATAGATGGCAGATTGACTTATGTATTTGCTCAGGATTTTACAGTTTTTGGAGGAACATTAAGCCGTGCAAATGCCGATAAAATAGTGAAGATCATGAACCTGGCAATGGAGATGGGAGCTCCGGTTATTGGTTTGAACGATTCGGGTGGTGCACGTATTCAGGAGGGTGTGGATAGCCTTGGGGGGTATGCTGATATCTTCTATCTTAATGTGATGGGATCAGGTGTTATACCTCAGATATCTGCAGTGCTGGGCCCTTGTGCAGGAGGAGCTGTCTATTCGCCTGCCATGACTGATTTTATTTTTATGGTGAAAGATACAAGCTATATGTTTGTTACAGGCCCTGATGTTATTAAAACAGTTACGCATGAAGAAGTTACAAAGGAAGAGTTAGGTGGTGCGATGACACATAATTCAACTAGTGGAGTAGCCCACTTTGTAGCTGAGAATGATGAACAATGTATGATTATGGTTAGAGAGTTGATGACTTTTCTCCCTTCAAATAACCTGGAAGATCCTCCCAGGAAACCCTGCACCGATAATATCCATCGTGAGGATGAAATGTTACAGGATTTCGTCCCTTCTGATCCAAACAAACCGTACGATATGAAAGAGATCATAACAACAGTTGTTGATGATCGACATTTTTTTGAAGTTATGCCTCATTATGCAAAAAATATCCTTGTGGGATTTGCCAGATTGGATGGAAGGCCGGTTGGGATTGTTGCTAATCAACCGGAATTCCTGGCCGGTGTTCTTGATATTAACTCCTCTATTAAAGGTGCCAGATTTGTTAGATTCTGCGACGCTTTTAATATTCCGCTAATAACTTTTGTTGATGTTCCTGGATTTCTTCCGGGTACAGCTCAGGAATTTGGAGGGATTATTAAACATGGGGCTAAACTTCTTTACGCATTTAGCGAAGCAACTGTACCCAAAATCACCCTTATCACAAGAAAAGCTTACGGCGGCGCATATGATGTGATGTCAAGTAAACATATCGGCGCAGATATCAATTATGCTTACCCAACAGCAGAAATTGCTGTTATGGGTTCAGAAGGTGCGGTGAATATTATTTACAAGGATAAGTTAACAGAAGAAGAGAAAAAAAAGACCGTCGAAGGCTATAAACGTACCTTTGCAAACCCTTATAAAGCTGCAGAACTGGGGTTTGTTGATGAAATTATTTATCCAAAGCAAACGCGCTATAAATTGATCCAGGCACTTGAGATGACGCAAAATAAAAGCAAATCTAACCCCCCTAAAAAACATGGGAATATTCCATTATAAAATTATGATCACAAAAATTTTAAAGCATATTATTAATACCATATTGTATTTGCTGGCCATAATTATAGTGCTTGTTGCCCTGCAATACCTTTTTTCTCCTGTGTATGATTTTCCGGAACCTCAGCCTTTTTCCGGAAAGAAATGGTATAACCCTTATGATTCAATGAACAGCACCGCCTGGATAAAAGGTAACTTTCAGGTTCAGTCGCGCGTTTGGGGAGGGGTTACAGATGGCAGGAAAAACCCCAGCAAACTTATTTTCGAAGTTTATGGGAAACTAGGGTATGAAGTCATCGGTATCTCCGACTATCAGAAAATAAATAAGTTTGGTAAGGACATGAAATCGTACGTGCCTGTTTATGAACATGGATACGGTATTAAGAAAAACCATCAGGTTCTGATTGGAGCTAAAAAGGTTTTATGGAGAGATTATCCTCTCTATCAATCCCTGAGCCACAAACAACATATTCTAAACCTCCATGATAAAAGAAGTGAACTGGTTTATATAGCCCATCCGCTCCTCAGGCATGGTTATGCTCCTGATGATTTTAAATACCTTTCCGGTTATGATGGCATTGAAGTCTTAAATGGTTATCGAATATCACTTGAACATTGGGATGCAGCCTTATCTTCAGGGCATTATGCTACAATTCTTGCTGATGATGATGCACACGATGTAACAAATCCTGATGAGGTTGGTCATTATTGTACTTTTATTAATACTCCTGAAATTGATGCTCCTCATGTTATTAAAGCATTGAAAAAAGGCAATTCCTTTGGAGCTGATATACCGAGGCCACTTGGTGAGTCGTATGAAGCAAAAGCTGTTAAAATAAAAAATCTGCCGGTTTTAAAAAGTGTTAATATTTACAATGATACACTTGGTGTTGAAGTATCCAAAGAAGCCAATGATATCCGCTTTATTGGACAAGATGGAGTGCTCCGACACGCAATGACCAATACGGGTATGGCATCTTATAAGCTTAATGCTGATGACACATATATCAGAGTAGAGATTTTTTTCCCGGGTGATGTCAGGTTTTATTTAAACCCAATAGCCAGGTGTGATGGGGATTGCCTGGATAATCCCACGTTGGCCACAACAAATAAAACGAGAACAATTCTTAAGAGAGCCCTTTCAATAATTTTTGTTCTGATGGTGATTTTTTTATTTCTTTCGAGAAAAAAGAGACATCAAAGAACAAAAATAGTTCATTAAGATTATCCCTGGTTACTAATTTTTTATTGGTTATTCCTCATTAATATTCCTGATTTATCATTTCGAATAAATCATCATATTAATTTTTTTCATGCTGATTGTGTATATTTGTATGAAATATTTCATGACGATTGGCTTTTTACATAAAGTTAATTTATTATGTGGCAAAAATCATTAGCTTTCCGCAGTAATAAATGGATTGCTTTTCTTCTGGGTACTATTTTTTATTCAGCTTTACCGCAACTTCTGGCACAAAATGATTCTCTTGCAATGGATCAGGAAGGGATATATCCCGGGTATGTTATCACAAATTCAGATGATACATTAAGAGGGTACATTCAATTTGAATCACTTTCCGCTAATCAGCTTGAAGTAACCTATTATACTTCAATGAACATGGAAGAAACCCGTCACACATATAAACCCGGAGATATAAAAGTATATAATCTGCTAAGCTATACATTCGTATCAGTTCCTTTTTCAGGAAAATATTGCTCCAGGAGTAAAACGTTTATGCATAGGATTATAGATGGCCCCATCACCCTGTTTGAATGGTATTACATTGAGAAACAACAATACTTTGAGGATAATGATATATCTGGATATAACCCTGAATCCAACTATGATTTGGTATATCACGTGCAGTTGTTCGCTCAGAAATTTGGTGAGAAACCTGTAAATCTTAACTCAACCAAATTTGAAATAAGGTTCAGAACCGCAATGAGTAAATATGTAGTGAAGTGTCTTGAACTGGCAAAAAAAATTGAAAATAAAGAGAAAAGGTATACGCATAATTATATTGAAAAAATTATTCACGAATATAACGCATGTGATTTGAAATAGTTTTTCAAATTACTTTATGTAAATTTGCTCATTAGGAATACAATCAGTACCTATTTTCATAATTTCATGCCTGAAAACATGAATAAATACCTGACCTGGCTTATCATCTTGTCAACGGTTGTGAGGGCTTTTATAGCTGGTTTTATTGAATTGGGAAACGATGAGGTCTATTATTGGACCTATGCTTTATATCCCGGCTGGAGCCATTTTGACCACCCCCCAATGGTTGGATTTGTCATACAATTTTTTAGCCTTGATTTGCTTCTTAAGGATGAATTTTTCATCAGACTTGGTTCTATTGTTTTTGGAGCAATAAATACCTGGTTGATATACCTGATAGGCGCAAAAATTAAAGACCGCTTAACAGGGTTCTATGCTGCATTACTCTATACAAGCTCAATCTATTGTTTCATCATCGCCGGAATTTTTATACTCCCCGACACCCCTCAGGTTTTGTTTTGGCTTATCAGTTTGTATTTAATAGTATGCGCGTTACCTGATACGGAAATTTCATCAAAAAGCAAACAAAACCTCCTGTTACTCGGCCTGGTTATCGGCCTTGGAATGCTGTCGAAATATACATCAATATTCCTATGGGTAGGGAGTCTTTTGTATATTCTTTTATACAATAGAAATTGGCTTAAAACAAAGGAATTATATACCTCCGGTTTCATATCAATTATTTTATTCCTTCCGGTTATCTTATGGAACATAAATAATGATTTCATTAGCTTCACGTATCACAGCGAAAGAGTAGATATTTTCAAATCCGGTATCCGGTTTGATTATTTTTTTACCGAGGTGTTAGGCCAGTTTTTCTATAATAATCCTGTGAATGTTTTGCTGATTCTTGTAGCAGTTATTTCCCTGATCAAACACAAGAAATTTCTCCATTTATCATATGTAAGGGTATTATTATGGATGAGCGTTCCACTGATTTTCACGTTTCTGACATTTTCCCTGTTCAGGCGAACCCTTCCTCACTGGACAGGCCCGGCTTACATTGGGCTGATACTCATTGCAGCAGCATACCTGAGAGACTCATTGTTATCAAAAAAATTCATTTTAATCCCTAACTGGGCTAAATCCGCCATTGGGTTTTTGATGATTGTTTTAGTTCTTGGCATTGGGCAGATTCGATTTGGTTGGATTAACCTTGCTAAATATGGCGATGATCTTTCTGTGGAGATGTTTGGTTGGGAGAAAGCCGGCAAACAGTTTGCCCGGATTTATTATGATGACATCAAAGAAAAACGAATAAAAGATAATGCAGTGATCATCTCCAATAAATGGTTTCCTGCCGCTCATATCGATTATTACATTGCCACTCCATTAGGAATTAATCTATTCGCCTATAATTCACTCAGTGAGGTACATAAATATGCCTGGATCAACAAAAAAAAGGGAGAGGCTTCTATTGGCTGCGATGCGTACTTCATCACCACGAGCCTTCACTTCAAAGACCCCAATGAATTATATCAGAATAATTTCGAATCTATTGCCACACCCGATACAATTACAATTTATCGGGCTAACCAACCCGCAAAAGAGGTGTATATATACCGGATGTATAATTTAATTGAGATCCCGGATTTTGACCTGCCAAAGAATCTCCGATAAATACCACATACATGGTAGCTGATCTCTTAAATCATCTTTCCCGGGTCAACCCATTCATTAAATTCCTCTTCGGTAACCAAACCCAGCCCAAGAGCTGCCTGACGTAAGGTTAAACCTTCGGCATGTGCTTTTTTTGCAATCTTGGCAGCATTTTCATAGCCGATGTGTGTGTTTAATGCGGTCACAAGCATCAAAGAGTTTTCCAGGTTTTTCTGGATATTTGCAAGATTAGGCTCAATTCCTGTTGCACAATTATCATTGAATGACACACATGCATCTCCAAGTAGCCTGGCTGACATCAGGAAGTTGAATATCATAACAGGCTTAAAAACATTAAGCTGGAAGTGTCCGTTTGATCCACCAACAGCGATAGTCATGTCATTGCCCATCACCTGGGCACATACCATTGTTAACGCTTCTGCCTGGGTTGGGTTTACCTTCCCTGGCATAATAGATGATCCGGGCTCATTGGCTGGCAGGTTAAGTTCCCCTATTCCGCACCTGGGACCGGATCCAAGCAAGCGAATATCGTTTCCTATTTTCATAAGGCTGACGGCAAGGCGCTTTAAGGCCCCGGAAGCTTCTACAATGGCATCATGAGCCGAAAGTGATTCAAATTTATTAGGCGCGGTAATAAACGGCATATCGGTCAGTTTCGCAATATTCTTTGCTACAAGCTCAGCATAACCTTCCGGTGTATTGAGGCCTGTTCCAACTGCTGTTCCGCCTAAAGCCAACTCAAGCAAGTGTGGCAGCGCGTTGCGCAATGCAACTAATCCATGATCTAATTGAGAAGCATAAGCCGAAAATTCCTGGCCAAGGGTTAGAGGGGTGGCATCCATTAAATGAGTGCGGCCGGTTTTAACAATGTCTTTGAATTCTTCAGACAATCGCGCAAATGTATCTCTTAGCAGCTCAATCCCCGGAATAGTTGTTTCAACAACAATTTTATATGCGGCGATATGCATTGCTGTTGGGAAAGTATCATTCGACGATTGTGATTTATTTACATCATCATTGGGGTGGATCATTCGCGTCCCTTCACCCAGTATGCCTCCTGATAAGACATGGGCCCTGTTGGCAACAACCTCATTCATATTCATATTACTTTGGGTCCCGGAGCCGGTTTGCCATACGACCAATGGGAAATGATCGTTCAGTTTGCCTTCAAAAATTTCATCGCAAACCCGGCAAATGAAATCCATTTTTTCCTTTGGTAACCCGGCAAGCTCATAGTTTGTTAAAGCTGCAGCTTTTTTCAAAATGGCAAACGCGCTGATGATCTCAACAGGCATAGTGCCATCACCAATCTTGAAATTGTCTTTTGATCGTTGGGTTTGTGCGCCCCAGTACCTGTCGGCAGGTACCTCTACAACTCCCATTGTGTCTTTTTCTTTCCGTATTTTCATTTTATATGCTGTTAAAAAAATTTAAGTTTTAATTCTATTTTGTTTCTTGTTTTGTAATGTACTTTATAGCAAAAATAATCCCTGCTTCATTTATGAATTAATAAACCAGTAAACGGGATTGATTAAAAGTTATTATTCCCGGGAAAATATTATTTTTTTGACTATTACCTGCTCTCCATACTGCAAACGGATGAAATAAACTCCGTCCTTTAGTGATCCTCCGTCCTTTTTAGATGCATCCCAGAAAAAATTATAATTGCCTGGTGAAAGTTGTTTGTTTGCTAGGGTTTTGATTCTTTGCCCCGTAATACTAAAAACCTCCAATTTTATTTTTTCAAGATTAGAAAGTGAAAAAGAAATGGTAACTCTATTTGAAAATGGGTTAGGATATAAAGATAGATATATAACATCTTTTTTGTTTAATTTTATTGCTGCAGGGCCGATATTCAACTTGTAAATAGTAGCGTTAGACCATGAAACAAACCACATGTATTCCCCATCCCAGGTCATGTCACGTAAAATTCCGGAATAACAGGAAAAACTAAAAATAATTGTCCCATTATTCCGGTTAATTTGATAGAAATTATGAAGTTCAAAATCATTGGCCCATAAGAATGACCCGGTCCATGTGAGGCCAAGTGACTTTTCCCCTGGAGCTGGAATTGAGCCTAAATAATCTCCGTTTTCAGGATTAAATTTATCCAGTGAGTTAATCGTATCATACAAAAAATTATTTGCCCAAATATTCTGGCCATCATATGTTATTCCATGAGGCCAGGTATCTTCACCAGGGTAATTGAATGAAAATAACAGTTCTCCATTAGATGGATTGAGCTTATAAATTTTGCTGCCATTACCATTGGATTCGTTCCATCCAGAACCCCACAAATTGGTGCCATCCCAGGCAAGCCCTTCAGAAAAATTAATACTGAAGGGGTAAGGGAAAGAGCTGATAACCTCACCGTCCTCAGGGCTGACTTTATATATCATCTTTGTGCTATTATCAGTTACCCATAAATATTCTCCATCCCATGTCAGGCCCTGGCAGTGTGTTCCAGGTGCCGGTATGGTATGAACAACATCACCGGTATCTAAAATGTTAATGGGAACCATTATTTCATTTTCAGATAAAATACGAGGCATTGATTCTTCAACGCCGTCTTGGTTTAAATCATTTGATTGGGAAAAAATAATGAATGGATTGAATGAAATAACAGTGAAAGTTATTAGAATAATGACCCTGTAAAGATTTAACTGGAGTAATCTACTTGATTCCATAGCTATAGATTTTTAATTAGTATTGTATTGAATGAGCCTTTAAAGATACAAAAAAAATTCATATATGATAAGAAACAATTTAATAATTTTTTGAACAAAATTTATGTCATATGATGTATTTTTTAATATTTAAATCATGTAGCTATAATATTTATTGCTTGTAATAAAAAAAGGGGATATCGTTTTTTTACTTAAACAACTTCTCAATTTCTTCAACTGGATCCCCAATAATAGCCTTGTATCCTTTAACGATGATAGGACGCTGGATTAATTTTGGGTTTTCAATAAGGATTTTTCCCCATTCATGATCGGTGAAATTTTTGCCTTTGAAAAGGGTTTTATAAAGCGTCTCCTGTGTGCGAATAATCTCCTGTGGCTTTTTGTTTAGCTTCATTAACAGATCATCTAATTCAACCTTATCGATCGGATTTTTTAAGTACTCAATGATTTCAATTTCAAGGCCTTTCTCCTGAATATATTGTAACCCGGCCCTGGATTTTTTACATCTCGTATTGTGGTAAATTTTAACTTTGCTCATTGAAATTTATTTGTTTTTTGTGTTTGATTATTTATTTCCAAACTCCATCAGATAGGCTTTAATGAAATCTTCAAGGTCACCGTCAAGAACTGCCTGAACATTTGAAGTTTCTACGTTGGTTCTAATATCTTTAACTAGTTTATAGGGATGTAATACATAATTTCTGATTTGAGAACCCCATTCAATTTTCTTTTTAGAACCCTCTATTTTATCCTGTTCTTCTCTTTTTTTTCTTAATTCAATCTCATATAACTGAGACTTGAGCATACGAATAGCTTTTTCCTTGTTTTGCTGCTGCGACCGGGTTTCCTGACATTCAATAACAAGGCTTGTGGGCTTGTGCCTTAAGCGTACAGCTGTTTCAACTTTGTTAACATTCTGTCCACCCGGCCCTCCCGACCGAAACGTATCCCAGGTAATGTCGGATGGATTTATCTCTATCTTAATATCGTCATCAATTACCGGATAAGCATATACCGATGCAAAAGAGGTGTGCCTGCGGTTATTTGAATCAAAAGGCGATAACCTGACAAGGCGATGGACACCATTTTCTCCTTTAAGGTATCCATATGCAAAATCACCTTCAAATTCGAGGGAAACAGATTTTAAACCTGCAACATCACCTTCCTGATAATCAATTTCTTTAACCTTGAAGTTGTTTCGTTCTCCCCAGCGCATATACATCCGCATAAGCATTTGAGCCCAATCCTGACTCTCTGTTCCACCTGCACCCGGGTTAATATTCAGTATTGCGTTTAATTTGTCTTCTTCACCACTAAGCATATTTAAAAACTCAAGCTCCTCAATGTGCTTGAGTGTTTTGCGGTACTGGTTATCTAATTCAGCCTCACTACTCTCTCCTTCATTAAAAAACTCATTGATAACCAATAAATCATCAACACTATTTTCTGTTGCTTTATAAGATTTAGTCCAAATTTTTTTAGCTTTGATGGATTTCAAAACTATTTCGGCTTTCTTTTGATCCTCCCAAAAACCCATTTCATTGGTGAGCTTTTCTTCTTCTTCTATTTCCCCTAATTTTTTATCAATGTCAAAGAAACCTCCTCAAGGCACCCAGCCTTTTTTCAATATCTTTGACCTGTTCGGACGTTACCATACTTGTTTTTATTAATCAGAGTAAAAAAATAAATTATTTTTTATTGTTAAAATGTTTATTGTGCCTTGAATGAGAAAAGTGCATGAATTCCTTTTGGGTTCATTTTTTCAGATCCCTGATAGTTTCCCAAACAAGATCAGCCTCAAATCCCTTTGAAATAGCAAAGTTAGCAACTTTTCGTTGAGCTATGTATTTATTTTTTTCCTTTATTCCCCTGGATTTTGTTTCTAAAAGTTTGGTCAGTGTATCCATATATTCCTCATCATTAATTTCCTGAGTGCCAAGCCGGATATTTTCTTCAGAAAGCATGAACCTTCTTAGCTCATTAGCGATTTTTATCCGCCCCCATTTATTTATATGGAACTTGCTTATCGCATATTCTTTAACAAACCGCTCTTCATTAATATAGTTTTCTTTTTGAAGCTGATCGATAATTTGATCTGCATCATCAGATCCGGCTTTCCATTCGGATAACTTATTTAATACTTGTTTCACGCAACGTTCCTGCACAGCGCAGTATTTAGCTGCCCTGGAATAAATTTCTGAGTATTTGTGGTGCTGAAGCATCTTTTATTTTTTTCGTTTTTCTCTTCGTGTCCGCAAGAGGGCGGATCACTTCGAATTTCGCATATCGTTATTCGTATATCGTATATCACTTTCTCCCCCTAACAGTTCCTTAACCAACTCAGGCACTCCTTCACCGGCTTTCTTTCGTATCTGCTTAAAATTATGAGATACTCCAAATCGTGCAGGCTGTGGATCTACATAATAGATTGGGTTTCCACGAGGGAAATAATTGACAAGTCCGGCTGCTGGATAAACAACCATTGAAGTTCCTATAACAATACAAATATCTGCTTTTGAAGCCATCTCTGCTGCAATGGAAATATTTGGAACAGCCTCACCAAACCATACAATATGAGGGCGTAGTTGGGAGCCTTTTTCACATAGATCGCCCCTTTTTAATTCCCACCCGTCCAGTTCATATACAAGCGAAGGGTCTGATGTACTTCTAATTTTTTTTAGCTCACCATGCAAGTGGAGTACTTTTTCGGATCCTGCTCTTTCGTGAAGATCATCTACATTTTGGGTGATGATCTGAACATCATATTTTTTTTCCAGTTCAACCAGGGCAGTGTGACCTGCATTGGGATATACTTCTAATAATTGTTTTCTTCGTATGTTGTAAAATTTCAACACAAGTTCCTGGTCATTTTCCCATGCAATAGGCGAAGCTACTTCCTCTATCCTGTAGTTTTCCCATAAACCATCCTGATCGCGGAAGGTCTTTATTCCACTTTCAGCACTCATTCCTGCACCGGTTAAAACAACTATTTTTTTCATTCCGGATGGTAAAAAAAGGCATTCCGGTAAACAAGAATGCCTGATGTTTAATATCTTAATTTAAATAAATAAAATAGTTTCAAGCCATCCAGTACCTTCATAACACCTTGCACCGATTTGGATGATTCATGCAGCAGGTTTTTTTCCT
>CBDUSM010000005.1:0-12786 GCA_965369825.1 uncultured Bacteroidales bacterium | reverse complement strand
CTGGTTAAATTTAGGTCTTGATGATGTGTTGGATGTTTCACTCACTAATCTTGATATTTCCAATGCCGATCTTATCCTTGATAAAAAAGGCCTTGATGTTGATGGTATCATTACTGGCCATCTTTCCCTAAAGGAAATGTACCATTCGCCCAATATCATTTCTGATTTAACAATACAGAATTTCTTTTTTAACAAAGAAGATTTAGGAGAGGCTTCTATCAGAACAGCCTGGGATAATGAACAGGAACAATGGAATTTATTTGCTGAAATAGTTTCAATGGGTAATGATAAAAAGTATAAATCGCTTGACCTCACGGGATATTATTCACATAAAAATAAAGATGATCAATTACGCCTTAATGCGTCACTTGATAATTTTAGGATTACCCTGTTATCACCGTTTTTTACCGGATTTATGGATAATCTGACAGGTTATGCCTCAGGAAATCTCATGTTGAAAGGCGATACATCCGGCGCTACCTTAATCGGGGCGATCAAAGCACGTAGAGGCGAATTCAGGATAAAATTTCTTAATGCAACTTATTCTTTTTCAGATCAGATTTTATTTGCTGAAGATGCAATCATTTTCGATAGCCTTGTGGTTTTTGATCAAGTAGGAAATAAAGCATTAGTTGACGGGCAAATACAACATGATTTTTTTAAAAAGATTATTGTTGACCTTCACATTGCCACCAACAACTTTACTGCTCTTAATACCGGAAGAAGTGATAATAATTATTTTTATGGTACCGCTGTAACTACAGGCGCTGCTAACATATCTGGTCCGCCAGAGGATATTACGCTGGATGTGATTGCCCGAACTGAAAAAGGTACCATGATTTATATCCCGATAAATTATACCGCCGATGTATCTGATAATTATTATATACGTTTTGTTAATCGGGAAGAAAGTAACCCAACTGCATCAGAGTCAACTACAGGTAGTATGGGGCCCTCAATGAATTTTGAGTTTGATGTTACCCCGAAGGCTGATATAAAACTTTTCCTTCCAATGCAAATGGGTAATATTGAAGCAAATGGAGGCGGATTGTTGAAAATGACTGTCAATCCTGAGGGTGAAGTTGAGATGTACGGCACATATTCAATTGAAAAGGGGTCGTTCTTTTTTAACCTTCAAAATATGATCAGCCGAACATTCAGGCTTCGACAGGGTGGAATAATCAGCTGGACAGGTGATTTATATGATGCCAGGATTAACCTGAAGGGTGTATATTCCGTTCGAGCTCCACTTAGCAGCCTTCCACTGTCGCTAACAGATTCATCTCTTTATAACAAACGAATTCTGGTTGATTGTGTAATTGGCCTCTCAGGAAATATCTATAATCCGGATATTAACTTTACCATTGAATTGCCCAACGTTACCTCTGAGGTAAGGGAACTTGTGTATAACGCTATTGATACAACCAATGAAGTTTTGATGAACGAACAAATGATCTCCTTACTTGTTTTGAATAGCTTTAGCTTTAACACTGGTGGAAATTCATTTGCAAAGAATATGGGCTTTAATTCCTATGATATCTTAGCTAACCAATTGAGTAACTGGTTATCCAGGATTAGTGATGATTTTGACATTGGTGTGAATTATTTACCTGGAGATCAACTTACATCCGAGCAACTTGAGGTGGCCATGTCAACACAATTGTTTGACGATAGGGTGATGGTCAATGGTAACTTTAATGTGCTGGGATATGAGCAGTCAAATACAAGTAATATTGTTGGTGATGTGCTGGTTGAGATCAAAATGACTCCTGATGGGAGAATTAGAATGAGGGTTTATAATAAATCGAATACAATTGATCTAAGCAATGATAATGCCCCATTTACACAAGGTGTTGGGTTTTCATATCATAAGGATTTTGACCGGATTGGAGAGCTTTTCCAACGAAAAAAGAAAAAGAAAATTGATAATGAGCAGTAAAAATTGATAAACTCTACTTGAAGAATATACTATGAGAAAAATGACCTTTACATTGGCCTTGATGTTAGTGGTTTCACTGACTTTTGCCCAAATTACCATTAACCCGGATGATATGCCTGATGTGGGCGATACTATCAGGACCAGTTCCGCCTTAACAACCGGCGGAGTTGATTATACCCTCACAGGGGAAAACTTTACCTGGGATTTCTCAACGCTGGGAATTGTGAATCAGAAAGTTGATACATTTGTCAGTGTTTCATCCACACCTTTCCTTTACCAAATTATTTTTTTGTATCCTTTTGTGGCGACAATTGCCTCACCCCAACCTGATTTTGACTTTATCCCTGGCTTTGAGGTTACTGATGCATATCTTTTTTATAAGGAAACCGATAACTTTTTTGGAATGGCCGGTTTAGGTGTAAATATGGCTGGGATACCGCTTCCGCTAAAATTTGATGATCCTGACATTTATTATCAGTTTCCTGTTGAGTATGACAACATCGACTCTTCAATTGCTTCTTTTTCACTGAATATCCCGGAGCTTGGATTTTATAGTACTGAAAGAAACCGAAAAAATACAGTAGATGGATGGGGAACACTTATTACTCCATACGGATCTTTTCCAACAATCCGTATTAAGTCGGAACTGGAGATACATGATAGTATCTATATTGATTCTCTCGGATTTGGTTTTCCGGTTAACAGGAGTATTGTGGAGTATAAATGGTTAGGCAACGGATTTGGTATCCCTTTACTTCAGGTTACCGTTGAAGGTTTGCTCACAACAGTATCCTATATTGATTCTTTAAGAAATCCTTTACAAATCATTAAACCACAAGCATTTAATAATGAGATTCTAGTATATCCCAATCCCTGCTCCTCCTATTTGAATGTTGAACAGCTAGTGGATTCCCCTGAAAACTATTCTATCGAGCTTTATAATCCTGAAGGCAAAAGAATTTATTTTTTGGGGAATATTGAAGTAGATGCCGGAATGTTTAAGCAGAGATTAGATTTAGAGCATTTGCAACTCCAAACAGGAATCTATTTTTTAAAAATGTATTCCTCCAATCATTCGTTAACTAAAAAAATCATTGTTCAATAACTGCAAGCCATTTGCCACCCCCGGAGGACTGAAGCCCGGGGCTAGTTATTTTAACCCCGTTTTCCTGTTTCCCGAGTCCTGTTTCCCGTTTTCTACTTAATGATATCATCCAAAATCTCCCTGGCAGCTTCTTTATGCACCAGAATGTTCATCATTTTCAGTTTGACATAATCTGGGTGAAAAAAGCGGTACCCTTTATTTAGCCCGTCGAATGCACCTGACCCGGAGTCTTTTATCAGAAACCAGTGCTCATCTTCATCTATAAAATAGCCGACAATATGGATGCAATGATCATCGGTTGTGGCTTTATTTTCAAGCCGGTATTCTCTGGAGAATTCATCAATATAGAAAGATGGAATATCAAAGGTGGGAATAATAGATGCTTCTTTGTATTTATCATGCCCTGGTTCCGAAACATCTCCACAAATGCTTACAGAATAACCATTGTCAATAGCTTTTTTAGTGATAAAGTAGAAATTATCTAATGAAATGTTGTAGTAATCGTCACAATGCCACCAGTTATCCGCTTCGACAAGCTCACCTTTTTGATTGTACGGTATCTTTAAGGTGGACATAAAACTAAAATAATCAATTAATTTGAGCTGCAGAAAGTCTGTCAGGTATTGCTGGGGTGTAAAGGTTTTTCTATCAATAATTACAAATTCAGGAGGAGCCCCCATGTAGCTGCTTAAAATAGATTTGATTGTTTCTGCAACCTGGTTTTCATTCCATGCATTTGTTTCTTCAACCGACTTCAGAAAGGCATTCATCTCCTTAAACATATCTGAATGGAAATGAAATTTTTGACCTCGCTTAGTGCCCGGATATGATTTCAGGGGAACAGCGCCGTACTGTTTCATTATTCTGATAACCGCATTGGCTTCTGATCCCTGGGCAAAATATATATTCCCTCTTTCTCTTACAAATGCTTTAGCTCGTTCAACATATTCCCAGTAAACAATATACATCTCTGAGAGTTTGACCTTTTTTTCTGTTGTTCTGAAAATTTCTGACTCAAAAAATGATATTGCGGAGAAACTCCAACAGGTTCCTGTATTTCCCTGAGAGAGGGGTTTGTTGTGCCATACTCGCGAATACTTCTTTGGATCGGTTGGGAACGATCGATCCTTTAAGTCAACAGCAAAATATTTCCTGACTGATTGTTCATTAGTTGGCGATTCAAAATCTTCATGGCTTTTTAGTATCTCATTTTGGTAAAAACCAGGCTTCACATCCTTGAATTCTCCCTTGTCCTTTTTTTGAACATCCTGCCCAAAAGAAACAGAAGATAGAAATAGTAAAATCGCAGCAAGAATAAATGTCTTTTTCATCTTAAGTTAATGTTTTGTTAATGCTATTACAGTTAAGCGCCCAATTTAATAAATATTAACTAATTGCTTACTGTCGTTTGCTGCTTTTATTGTTCGTAATTGTACATTTAAACAACAAAATCGAACACTTATTTAGAATACGTTGAAATATCGATATCTTATAAGCGGCACACAAAGAGGGTGTTACAGTTTCTGGCACAGCTCTTGCCTCTAATAATATAGAGGTCAAATAAATAATAAATCATGAAAACGATCATATCCATTCTTATATTAATTTTTTTCTTTTCTCTATATACTCCCTTGATTTAGTGCCTAATTCTGCATGATCATTAATCCCGGGGAAACCCGGGGTTTTTTTTATTTTGTTTCATTTTTTTTAGCATACTGGAGTCTGAATTTGGGATAGACTATCTTTGTCTTGTTTTTAATTGTAATTTTATAACCCAATAAAAATCTCTGTGAAGAATTTCGTTGTCTATACATCTTCTGCCGGCTCCGGAAAGACTTATACTCTTGTAAAAGAATACCTTAAAATAGTATTGTCTAATCCTGCTTCTTTCAGAAATATATTGGCCATTACGTTTACCAATAAAGCGGCCAATGAAATGAAGTTTAGAGTGCTACAGAATTTGGAAATCCTTAGTCAGCCTTTTGAAAATAAAGGTTCGGATACGATTAAACATCTTCTTCCTGCAATTATTTCAGAAACCGACCTGGATGAAATGATAATTGCAAAAAACGCAGAGAAAGTACTTACCCTTATATTGCATCAATATTCTGATTTTTCTGTCTCAACAATTGATAGCTTTATCTACAAAATAATAAAATCATTTTCGTACGATATTCATTTGCCATTTGATTTTGATGTAGAGATGGATACTGACAAGTTGATTGCTGGAGCTGTTGATTATCTTTTAGGTGAGGTTGGAAGTGATAAACAGCTTACAAAACTATTGATTCATTTTACTGAGTCGAAAGCCGATTTGGAACAAGACTGGCATATTGAAAATGATTTAAGGGATTTTGCCAGGAACCTTATGGACGAAGGGAGTTATGACTATCTGAAGAGATTGAAAGAAGTGAACCTTGGCGATTTTTTTTCTATTTCAGGTGTTTTGTTTAAGCAAATAAAAATATTCGAAAACAAGCTTAATAGCTACGCAACAGCTGCCTTGTCACTTGTTGAACAGAAAGGATTGGTGGCAGGGGCTTTTTTTCAATCCCGTTCAGGGATATTCAAGTATTTTGAAAATATTACTAAAAAGAACTTTACAAAACTTGAACCAAATTCTTTCGTTCTAAAGACCATCAACGATGATCGCTGGTATTCAGGTTCGGCAACGATTGATCAAAAAAGCGCCATTGATGAGATAAAATTTGATTTAAGGAATATTTTTGATGATATCAGGACTTATTCAGATAAGCATTTCCCTGAATATTTATTATTCAAGCTTTTAAACAAGAATATTTTTCCTCTGGCCCTGCTTAATGAGATTGGAAATATAATTGACGAGATCAAAACATATAACCGGAAAATACCAATCTCCGAGTTTAATAAAAGAATTGCTGAAATAGTCCTGAATGAACCGGTTCCCTTTATTTATGAACGTATCGGGGAAAAATATTCACATTTTTTGATTGATGAGTTCCAGGACACTTCAGTTCTTCAATGGATGAACTTTCTTCCCTTAATTGACAATGCACTGGCAAGCGGAAACTTCAATATGGTTGTTGGAGATGCCAAGCAATCTATTTACCGATGGAGAAATGGAGATGTTGAACAATTTGTCAGGCTGCCTGAGATATTTAATAAAAGAGATAACCGTATTGATAACGAACGCCAGCAAAGCCTGCAAAGAAATTTTGAACAGGTAATCCTTAACCGTAATTTTCGGTCATTCGCTGAGGTCGTTCAATTCAATAATGACTTTTTTAAAGCTGTTTTGGATAAATTTCCGCCTTATGTTCAGCATATCTACTTAAATCATGAACAAGAATTTGATCATGACAAGAGAGGTGGATATGTGCATATTGAGTTTTATGATAAAAAAAAGGAAGAAAATAGTTTTCCGGAGTATAACCTCCAAAGGGTGCTTGAGTTAATAAAGGAGGTTAAATCTGATGAATTTGAGCTATCTGATATTGCTGTTATATGCCGTACCAATGATGAAGGTAGTCAGATAGCGCGCTTCCTCCTAAAAAATGAAATTGGTGTAATTTCTTCAGAATCCTTACTGTTGAAAAACTCTTCTGATGTTAAGTTTCTGGTTTCATTTTTACAGTATTTGATAACCCCGTGTGATCTGTTACAAGCTGAGATCGTTAATTATTTATTAATAAATAAGCTAATAACGGGATATAGGTTGGCGGATTTGGTGTCTGGTTCAGGGCAGTGGAATAAAATGGAGAATGAGAATAATCTGCTTGGTTTTCTTATTCGGTTTGGAATTCGGATTTCTGCTCCAAGGCTGTTAAAATTATCTGTTTATGAGCTTACTGAAGAGTTGATACGTGTTTTTAATCTTAACAAGCAGGTTGATCCTTATGTGCAGTTTTATATGGATGCGGTATTTGAATATACCTCAAAGGAAAATGGTGGCATTTTGGACTACCTATCCTGGTGGGAAGAAAAAAAAGACAAACTGTCGATCCAGGTACCGGAAGGTGCAAATGCTGTTACTATCATGACCATCCACAAAGCCAAGGGGCTTGAATTTCCGGTTGTTATCTATCCATTTGCCAAACTATCAGGTAATAGATTGACCCGGAAATATCTATGGGTTAATGTAGATAACCCGAAAATTGCTAAACTTTCAACATCATTATTGCGCACTACCACTGACATGAAGCAAACGGTTTATCAAAATGATTACCTGGTAGAATATGAAAAATCGCTTCTTGATATGATCAATATGTTATATGTGGTTTTGACCAGGCCAGTCGTGAGGTTGTACGTAATTACAGAATTACCGCCGGATAATTCTGAAACGATAAATGTATCCACATTGCTGGCATTGTATTTGAAAAAAATTGGTAGTTGGAGTGTCGATCAATTGCTGTATACGTTCGGAAGTAAAGCCCCTTACCAAAAGTCTGCGAAAGAAACGACTGCTTCAAAATATCTATTGAAACATTATGTTTCCAGCAGTTGGCGTGAAAGGATTATGCTAAGTATGCGGGCTCCTGACGCCTGGGATGTTGAGGACCCTGACCGAAATCGGGAGTGGGGGAATCTGACCCATTATATACTGTCAAAGGTAAAATTCAAATCTGATTTGTCTCCGGTGCTGGCTCAGTGTTTGAGTCAGGGTCTTATCGATGAAAAACAGATGCATCTGCTGAAGCAAATCTTAACAGAACTGATTGCCGATCCTGAGATAGCTCAATTTTTCAAAGAAGGGGGGCATGCTAAAATGGAAACAGAAATACTCCTGCCTGATGGCGAATCTTTTAGGCCCGACCGTTTGATATTTAATAAGAATGAGACCCTTATTGTAGATTATAAAACAGGCAAGCCATCTGAGAAGCATAAAATTCAAATAAAGAGGTATGCTAACCTCCTTGAAGAGATGGGATACCCTGACGTGAAAAAGTACTTGATTTATATTGACCAGACGGATAAATTAGTTGAGGTTGATTACTAAAAGAGGCAACACTTAAGGCATATGATTGAATATATTGATATTGAAAAAGTGATTGAACCAGGTGGTAAAGTCCCTGTTATTGATGTCAGATCACCTTCTGAATACGAACACGGCCATGTACCGGATGCTGTGAATATACCTTTATTTGATGATGAGGAAAGAGCAAGGGTTGGGAAGTTATACAAAAATTCGGGGAGAGATGCTGCAATACTTTTAGGATTGGAGATCGTTGGGCCTAAGATGGTAGGGCTTGTAAAACAAGCACGTAAAGTAAACTCAAAAAATGGCCTGTTTATGTACTGCTGGCGTGGAGGTATGCGAAGTGCCAGTATGGCATGGTTGTTTAATACTTCAGGCTTGAAAGTAACAGTTGTGAAGGGAGGTTATAAAGCATATAGAAGATTTATAAGGGCCGGGTTTTCAAAACAGATGAATTGTTGGGTGCTTGGAGGAATGACTGGAAGTGGAAAAACAGAAATTCTGCACAAAATGAAACAAAAAGGAAAACAAATACTTGATCTTGAAAAACTCGCAAATCATAAAGGGTCTGCATTCGGTGCCATTGGTCTGCCGGCTCAACCAACAAATGAGCAGTTTGAAAATGATCTTTACAAGGAGTTTAGCTTTTTTGACCTGTCCAGTGTTGTTTGGATTGAGAATGAGAGCCGGTCTATTGGAACGAATAGCGTACCTGAACCACTTTTTAAACAAATGAAAGATGCTCCTCTTGTAAACCTGGTTATGGCTAAGGAGTTAAGAATTCGGCGATTGGTAACGGAATATACCTTTTTTAATCCGGAAGAACTGGAAGATGCCACTTTTAGGATTGCTAAAAAGCTTGGCGGTGCCCAAACGAAGAAGGCTGTTGAAGCCGTTCGCAATGGTGATTTTTTTACAGCCATTGATATTGCATTAACATATTACGACCAAACATATCAGTACGGCCTGTCACGCCGAGATGAAAAGTTGGTTTTTGATATTGAAATTGCAGAGGATAAACCGGAGAAAAGTGCAGACATCATCCTGGATCAGGTTGTGGGACTGGAACAAAATATATTAAAAAACGCATTATGACGCTGAAGAAAACTATTTACCTTGATTATAACGCTACAACACCTGTTGACAAGGAAGTAGCGGATGCTATGAAACCTTTTATTTATGAATTTTTTGGCAACCCGTCAAGTATTCATTCTTATGGAATTCAGGCAAAAAAAGCGATTGAAAAAGCCAGAAAACAGGTTGCTGATTTAATCAAATGTGATCCTGAAGAAGTGGTCTTTACCAGTGGTGGATCCGAATCAAATAATATGGCAATAAAAGGAGTGGCTTTGGCTTATCGTGAAAAAGGCAATCACATTATAACCTCTGCCATTGAACATCCGGCTGTTCTGGAAGTGTGCCGGTACTTAGAAAAGCAGGGTTTCAGCATTTCCTATCTTCCTGTTGACTCATTCGGGATGGTTGACCCGGCCGATGTTGAAAAAGAGATCAACCCCAGGACAATTTTAGTCTCTGTTATGCACGCAAATAACGAAGTGGGCACCATCCAGCCCCTTGCAGAAATATCAAAAATTTGTCGTGATAAAGATATATTGCTTCATTCGGATGCTGCACAATCAGTTGGGAAAATTAAGACTGATATTCGTGAAATGGGAGTTGATTTGATGTCAATTGCCGGCCATAAGATGTATGCACCAAAAGGTATTGGCGCTTTGTATATCAATAAGGGTGTTATATTGGAAAAGCTGATCCATGGAGCTGACCACGAGCAGAATAAACGTGCCGGAACAGAAAATGTACTTGAAATTGTTGGGCTGGGCCAGGCTTGTGAAGTGGCAGGGAGAGGCCTTGAAAAAAATCAACGGCACTTGCAGGATATGCGGGATCGTTTGTATAATGGCTTGGTTGAAAGAGGGTTGGATATTAAGCTTAACGGACATTTAACGAATCGTCTGCCAAATACTCTGAGTATCGGTTTTCGGGATATTGAAGCGAACACCCTCTTATGGTCCATGGATCAGTTGGCTGCCTCTGCCGGAGCTGCCTGCCATACCGATAGCGAAGAAACGTCATCTGTTTTGATGGCTATGAAAGTGCCTGACGAATATGCCATGGGAACTATCCGGTTTTCTGTTGGCAAATATACCACGAAGGATGAGATAGATACAGCGATTGATGTTATTGACAGGGCGGTGAAGACATTCATTGACAGTGAGGATCATCAGCATGCTGTATTGGCTGAGGATGAAGTCAAGTTAACGCATTTCACTCACGGCATGGGATGTGCATGTAAATTACGTCCGCAGGATCTGGAGGCTGTTTTGAGAGAGATACCACTCTCAAGTGATCCCCGGATCCTCGTTGGGACAGATACTTCGGACGATGCAGCTGTTTTTCGGATAGATGATGATAAAGCCATTGTTCAGACAGTCGATTTTTTTACTCCGGTAGTTGATGATCCGTACCATTTTGGCGCAATTGCTGCAGCAAATTAGCTGAGTGATATATATGCCATGGGAGCCGAACCTCTTTTTGCGTTGAATATCGTTGGATTTCCGATAAGAAGATTATCAGCTGATGTACTCCTGAAGATATTGAAAGGAGCTCATGATAAGGTGGCAGAGGCTGGAATACCTATCCTTGGTGGGCACACCATCGAAGATAATGATCCTAAGTTTGGCCTGGTAGTAACAGGAATTATTCATCCTGATACGATACTTAAAAATTCAGGTGCCCAATCCGGCGACATGATCATTCTTACGAAACCAATCGGCACAGGGATCATTTCAACAGGGATTAAAAAAGGAATTGTTAGCAAGGAATTGCAGGAAAGGGTTATTTCCATCATGAGTGAACTGAACCGTAAAGCCGTCGAGATCGCAAAGAACTTTGTTCTTAATGCCTGTACCGATGTAACCGGGTTTGGGTTGTTAGGGCATCTCAAAGAGGTTACTGAAGGCAGTGGACTTGATGCGGAGATCTTTTTGAATAAGGTTCCTCTCATTGAACAGGTCAGAGAACTGGCTGCCGCCAATATGATCCCGGGAGGAAGTATCAATAACCTGGATTATGTAAATAAAAAATTGATTTGGGGGAAATCCATCACACCTCTTGATAAACTGATTCTGTGCGATGCTCAAACCTCAGGGGGCTTGTTGCTGATTATTCCAGCCGAAACAGCAAATGATTTGCTTTCCCAATTAAAAGCTGATGGCATAACAGATGCTGCCATCATCGGCAAGTTTCTTGACAGGGGAGAGGGAATGATCAGTGTTACATAACCCCACAACTTTATAAAAGAAAGAAAAAGTGTTATTATTATGGATTGCCTAATTAACTTTGGCATTTAATTCAAATATATTTTTATGCCTCTTAAATGCGGAATTGTTGGATTGACCAACACGGGAAAAACCACCATCTTTAATTGCATGTCAAGTACTAAAGCTGAAGCTACTACTTATGCTTTTAGCACCACCAAATCTAACCTTGGTGTTATTGATATCCCGGATGATCGTTTATATGAGATTAACAAAATTGTGCAGGCTCCGAAGGTCACACCTGCAACTGTTGAAATAGTCGATATACCAGGCCTGGCCAAAGGGGCCAGTCACGGGGAAGGGCTCGGGAATAAGTTTTTGGGTGATATACAACAAACCGATGCCCTCATTCAGGTATTGCGTTGCTTTGATGATGTTAACCTGCCACACGTGGAAGGATCTATTGACCCCGTAAGGGACATTGAGATTCTTGACCTTGAGCTAATTGTCAAAGACCTTGAGATGATTGAAAGGAAGATTCAGAAAATGGATAAACTTGCCAGATCAGGAGATAAAGATGCCAAAAAAGGTGTGGAAATTTTAAATCGGTATATAGATCATTTCGAGGATTTTAAGTCAGCCAGAACATTGGAAATGGATGAAGCAGATAAACGAATTACCGGCGACCTGTTTCTTCTTTCTGACAAGCCGGTGGTTTATGCATGTAATGTAGATGATGCTTCTGCCGTAAATGGTAATCATTATGTTGATGCGGTAAAAGAAGCATTGAAGGATCAGCAAGCGGAAATATTGATTATTGCCGGAGAGTTGGAAGCTGAGATTGCTGAACTTGACAATCCGGATGACAGACAAGCATTTCTTGAAGATGCGGGCCTGGCTGAACCGGGAGTGAATAAATTGATAAAAGCAGCTTATAAAATATTGAACCTTGAATCGTTTTTTACAGCCGGCCCGAAAGAGGTCAGGGCCTGGACAATCAAGAAGGGAATGACGGCTCCACAGGCTGCCGGCGTTATACATAGCGACCTTGAGCGCGGCTTTATAAGAGCTGAAGTCATTAAATACAACGATTAAATTACACTTGGTTCAGAACATGCCTGCAAAGAAGCTGGAAAAATGAGTGTTGAAGGAAAAAAATATGTTGTGGGTGATGGGGATGTTGTTTATATCAGGTTTAATGTTTAGAAATTATTTCGTATCCGCCGAATTTAAGGTTCAAAGTTCATTGCCGACCCGCCGACCTGCCGACCCGCCAACTGGCTACCGCTTTCCCGATTCCCGTCTCCTGATTCCTGATTCCTGATTCCTTATTTCCGCAAACTGCAATTGCAAAACTGCATTTGATCATATTTCATAATACATTGATAACCAATAAAAAAGTTATCAACAATTGTATTACCTTCCTTTATATTTCTGATTAATATATGAGTAATTAAAATATATCTTACCTTTAGATAAAAAATCTTAAGCAATGAAACAAATAAAAAAT
>CBDUSM010000004.1:0-13253 GCA_965369825.1 uncultured Bacteroidales bacterium | reverse complement strand
TTTGGTGGTGGTTGATGATCTCATTTGTTAGACATTGGTTTTTTATTCGGGTTGCCTGTATGTTAAAATTATTTTATAAATCGCTGTGACTCAATAAAACAGTCTTCTTTTGAGAGAATTGTTAAGAAATAAATGCCTTTATTAAATAGTGAAACGGGAAGTGTAACGGTATGGTCACCCTTGTCGAGGTAAATCTTTTTGCTAAGTAATTCGCTTCCTAAAATGTTGCTGATTTTGATTAGAAATTGTTTTGGTGACGAAATATGTAACTCAATATAGAGGTTATCGGTTACAGGGTTTGGGTATATTTTTTCAATGATGATCTTTTTTTCAAAAGGAGGGTCTTCAACAATAAAAACATTATTCTCAAATATTTCCAGGTCAATATTGGCTGAATGATTTGAGGTAGTCAGTTCAACCGTGACGGCTATTGCATACATTCCAGTTGATTCGGCCATTAGTTTATAGGTTCCTAATGGAATGTCAGTAAAGGAAAAATATCCCATCTCATCGGTGAATGTAAAGGTAAGTGGTTGATTTTCGCTGTCAAACAATAAAATTTCCACATTGGAAATATTATCGCGAACAGACAAAAAACTTTCCCTTCCAATGGTTAAAATTCCTGTTATCTGCCCGGGGCCGTGTGCGATTTCAATAGTAGGTACAAGGCTGGTATTAATGTCAAAGTTGTCCTCTGTCATGGGAATAATTGTTGCCAGGTCCCAGCGTAATTTGTTATGGTAATAAGTAGGAAAGTAGTCACTATAATGTTGCGATCCTGCTGTAAGATTAACCTTAACAATGTAATTGCTTTCAATCAGCCCGGTGAACCAGTAGTACCCAAACTCGTAAAAAGAAAGCGAATCAACTGGTGTGATAAACTCTCCATTGACCCGGTATAACAGAGCTATGGCAGTATCGCCTGTACTGGATGGGTTATTTATTGGAAAGTCACCGGCAAAAGTGAAGCCACCCATATTAAAATAATTTGGTGTGGCGACAATCATACAGGTGTCATCGAAGCATCCGAAACCAGTAGTATCGCCCCGTTCTATGGTCAGGCATACTTGATAATCACCACTTTCGAAGTATTGATGCACCGGGTTTTGTTCTGATGAGAAGCTTCCGTCTCCGAAATCCCAGAACCATAACGTTGGGTCACCAATGGAAATATCGTAAAAATGAAAAAAATTAGGTTGAAGATTATTAGTATCAAGAATAGTCATGAAATTAGCGATACACTCGATTTGATTATTTACCCAAACTTCCTGACAGGATTGAGCAATGCAACTATCTTGAAAAAGCGGATCAAAAATGAACGTGGTCAGGCATACGTCATAAATCCCTGTTCCGGCATTATCGTATGTGTGGGTAACTGAGACTCCTTCAGCCGTATTTCCATCGCCGAAATCCCAAAAATAACCATTAGCTATCACAGGAAGGCCGTTATAAAAGGCTTGTCCAATAAAATTAAATGTCAGGTTATCCTCTGAATAATATGAAAAATAGTTATCACAATATCCCGGAGGATAGGATCCAACGAAGACATCTTCGCAATAAGTGCTTTGACAGGTACCAACACTATCCCAGATACTAAGGCAAACATTGTAAATACCAGTATCAGCAAAAAGATGCATGGGGTTTTGCAACGTTGAGCTTGTTCCATCCCCAAATTCCCAGAGCCAGCTATCGTAATTTCCCCAGGAAACATCCATAAACTGGTAATTCAAGCAGGGGTTCAGTGAGTCCAAAGGGAAATAGAAAAACATTGCCTGGCAATCAAATTGGTTTCCCAGCCAAACTTCCTGGTAGGAGAATGCCTCACAGGTTTCACCGGTGATGGAGTCGGTGCTGATGGTAGTCAGGTAAACCAGGTAAACATCCGGACCGTAGGGAGCGTACGTATGCGTTACTGTCTGGCCTTCTCCGGTTGTCCCATCCCCAAAGTCCCAGGTATAACTATCAGCCTGAACGATCATTCCTGCATAAAAAGCTTCGCCTGAAAAAGTAACGGTTAATGAATCTTCCAAAACATATGAGAATAAGTTATAACAATCGCCGGCTTTTGATGTGTTCAGGGAAGTGATTATCAACGTTATAATTAGGATAATATTTTTCATGACATTCTTTTTGGTTCGTTTTAAAATGAAATGATTAAGCCTCCCCTAACACCCCACGAAAAGGGTGCCTTGGTTTGGTTATTTCCATTATATACTGTTTTTATATATTGCCGGTATGTTGGCTCCAGGGCAAAATTCATTTTGTTGGTGATCTTATAATGCAATCCAAGCCTGACCATCATTTGCCAGTTGGTCTTGATTCGTTTGGGTGTATTGTTTTTTATGTTAATGGAGATTGCTTCCGGGTCGCTGAATGAAGCTTCGTGTTCATTTTCATGGATCAAGATAGAGAATACAGGGCCTCCCATTAAGGTACAGGAGAACCGGCGATGTTCCAACACTTTATAACCAACAAGCAAAGGAAT
This sequence comes from uncultured Bacteroidales bacterium, assembly GCA_965369825.1. Lineage (GTDB taxonomy): Bacteria > Bacteroidota > Bacteroidia > Bacteroidales > JAGONC01 > JAGLWB01. The sequence goes on along the minus strand of CBDUSM010000004.1, from coordinate 10,768 downwards.
GTTTATGTAGAAATATTGATTTTCAGGATTTTCTACTCTGTTATGTCCTATTGAATCGTACACACCTTCAACACTTGTGTCGAATACAATGCTATCAGGATCTCCCGGAATAACAGAGAATGAGGTGATATTGTAGTAGTACCCGATGCTATCATAGGTTTCATAGTCGATTGCATAGTTTCCATTATCCTCAGACAGAGAGAGACCCAACCCACTACGAAGGAAAAAGGAATTTCGGTGGTAGTCAATTGAAAGATCCATGTAGTAACTTTTTTTAGTTTTTTGGGTATTGCTCTGATAATTAATAAATTCCGGAGTGAAAAAGAGGCCTATTGAAAATTTTGCCCGGCGTCTATAGGAGACGGGCCAGGATGTGGGTGTTTTTGCATAATCAAACATTGAGGTATTTGTGTGGCGAAAGTTGGATAACCCTATTTTGGGTTGTAGACGAGAAGGAAATTTAATAGAATAATTAGTAGGATGATAACCCATATCAATCGTTTGACCGGTGTGATCTGATTGTTGATCAGGCAAAACCGGTATATCAAAATGGCTTTCATTTTCTGGTATTGCAGGTTGGGTGTTATCCTGAGATGTGTTGATTACTGATTCAATGTTTAGAAAATCGTTTTCCTGATGATGATTGTTATCAAGTAACGGTGTGGGTTCAACGTCAGCATTATCAATTTTTTGTAAAGCTTGTCTGTTTTTTTCTGAATTATGGATTTGATCAGACCTATTATTGTTTGTTTCTATGTCGTTTTCATTTTTAGTTGTTTTATTTGATGCATTTATTGCGATTATCTTTTTTGTTTCATTGTTTGTAATTAGTTCGGAATGAATGGCGTTAGTTTGTTGTGGAGACGATTTTTTATTTTTCAGGGATGGAACCAATATGTACAGGGCAATTCCTGTTGTTAGGATGACAAAAAATAAAACAAAGATTGTATTATTCAAAAACCCCGGTTTTTTAAATCTCAAATCCAGGTATTTTTGCTCAATCCCTTTCCAAACAGACTTTGAAGGCTCCACCCTGTACCCTTCAAAAGTCTCTTTGTAGAGATTATCTATTTTGTTACGATCATTTTTCATCTGATTGCTTAGTTTGATGATTAGGCATTAATGTAGAAATCAAGTTTTTCAGGTATCTTCTGGCTTTAAATAGCTGGCTTTTGGATGTGTTTACAGATACATCAAGAATATCTGCTATTTCCTGATGGCTATATCCCTCAATGGCATAAAGATTAAACACCATCTGGTAACCCTTAGGCAGGTTGCGGATTAGTTCCAATAATTTATCCCGGGATAAACCTTGTGGTGTTGATGATACATCTTCATTCATTTGATCATTTACCACGTAATAATCTTCAATTTTATCAATATCGGAGTGATTAGCATGCTTCAGATTTTTATGGTAGTGATTTACAGCGGTGTTAATCATTACCCGTTTAATCCACCCTTCAAACGATCCCTCCATGCGGAATTGGTCAATCCGTGAAAAGACTTTTATAAATCCTTCTTGCAGGATATCTTCAGCTTCCTGACTGTCACGGCAATAGCGCATGCACACCCCTAGCATCACTGCTGCATATTTTTTATACAGCAAGTTAAAAGATTTGCGTTTTCCCTCAATGCACCCTGCTATTAGCTTTTGATCTGAGATCATCAAGTCACCTTAATTAATAGATAGACCGGAAAAGCATAACAGGGTTGCCTGAGAACCCAGATAATATCATGAAGTTATTTAACACCCACATTATAATGCAAAGATAATACAGACGGGGAAGGAAAGTAAAATTATCTTTTCCTGCTTTCGAAGTACTTGACCATTTGTGAGTTTTGCACAGAGAGCCCGGGTCAAGCTATTTCAGGACGTAACTGCGGGTGTAAATTCAGGGAGATCCCGGATCAGGTCCGGGATGACGCTGCTTTTATTTATATTTATCTTTCGATATTGATCAATTCAATTCTATAGACCAATGCTGATCCGGCAGGAATGAGAATTTTTCCGGTTTCATCCACGAAATTTTGATCACCGAAGCCAAGCTCCGGTGGGATAATAAATTCGTAAATTGCCCCGGGGTTCATTAACTGTACACCTTCCGCAAGGCCTTTCATAACAGATGTTAAGCGGAAGCGGGTTGGCAGGCGGCCATAGGTTTCGTCAACCAATGTTCCATCAGTGAGGTTTGCACGGTAATGAACAACAACACTATCGTTTGCAACGGGTTTGGTATTTCCAATGCCGTTAACAATTATTTTATATAGCAAGCCTGAAGGCAGTTGAATAACCCCTTCCTGATTTTTAACCAGCTCAAGGAATTCGGCACTTGTTTGTTTTGTTTTTTCCAGTTTTGTATTAAAATCATTTTGACGTCTCTGCTCTATCCCCTGATTAATATCGGTTATAAGGAGTAGTTTAATTGAGTCAGAAAAAAGGTCTTCTCCATTTTTAGCATGCACAAGTCCTTTGTACATTGCCTCAGCATTGTAATCAACAAATTGGCGCTGCAATCCTGTCCCGTAATCAAGGCCAATAACATAACTAATTGAGTCATTTTTGTCGTTTAATACGACCTTATCCGGATCAGGTGTAGTATTACAACTCACGATCAGTAAAACGGATGCAACTGCGAAAATACTTAATAAAGCTTTGATTTTCATAATGTTATAGTTTTAGATTAGTGGTAATTAGTGGCAAATGTATGTAATTAATTGGAATTCTTAAAATATTTTTGTCTGTTTTTCCTTCAATAACAGCGAATTAACAATTTTTAACACTTGGTTGCCATGTGGTTTAGCCTGACAACCAAGGTAGCTTATATCCTATTTCATTAACACCATTTTTTTCATTGAAACAGCTTTCCCTATGCTGAGCCTGTAAATATAAATTCCGCTGGAAACAGCATCACCATTATAATCTGTGCCGTTCCAGGTAACGGAGTGGATACCTTGTAATAAATTTTCATTGAGCAGTGTATTGATCAATTGTCCCTGGTAGTTAAAGATATCCAAAGTGACCTTTGATGGTTCATCCACTTCAAAGGCTATGGTTGTTGTGCCTGAAAAGGGATTGGGATAATTGGTTAGATTCAATGAAGCTGAACGATCCGGATCAAGAGTGTTAACCAGATCTGAATCTACCTTAATAGCTACTTTATGTGTGCTTGCACCGGTTTCAATAAATAAGGTGTCGCATAACATTTCATCCATAAACTCGACCGGGATACCAATTTTTACCAAAAGTTCAAGTGAGTCACCCGGAGGAAGGTCATAAGGTAATGTTATTACCCAGGGATAAATATACCAATAAAAAAATTCCCATCCATCCGGGTTAATATAATTGATGGTTACTTCGGTATCGGTCAAATTATAAACCATCACAGGCTGGCCTTCCACACATTGCTGAAAATCGAGAAACACCAGTGAGTCAGGCACAACTGTAACGTCGGCCAACGGCTCTACATTGAATGATACCGGGATGGTTATTTCCGGTTGATCAGGGTCATTAGAGTAAACAAAAATATCTCCCAAATACAAACCACCCTCAAGGAGTGTTGCATCGCAAACAACTTCAATACCTTCATTATTTCCAGGAGTAATGGTTCCTGATAGCGGATTTACACTTAACCATGATGCGGGCTCATAAGTGCGTGTTATGGTAATCGTAATATCTGTTGCCTGATGTCCGCCATCGCCAAAACTGTCCTCAATCCATATTTTCCAGGTCCCTTGCATGGCTTCTTCGTTAAAAGCATTTACATCAATCGAATATGTTCCGTTATTCAGGCTTCCGGTAATTTGTGTAACAGTACCGGTAGGCGATTCTGCCCGGAATGAACCCATATTGGGGAATCCGGTTGTTGACCAGGTAAAATTCACCTGCCATCCACCAATAATACCTTCATCTTCAACAGTGAATTCAGTCCAGCCAAGTTCATAATATGTGTTATAATTATAAGCACTGCCTTCGGGACTATCAGTAATCAGATAATCAAATGGTTCATATACAGAGATGGAGTAGTCGATCGTATATTCCAGGTTTAAGTTCCCGGTATTATAAATTGTAAATGTTTCAGTAGTGGTAGTCCCTGACAGGCACCCTGTTTCAATTTCATCCGGATTAATATAGATGTTAGGATCATAGTTTTCTATAATCATGAAAGTATGAGGATCAGGGGCGCCAATAAAAGGATGATTAGCATTTTTGCCCGATTCGTCAGCCACATGAATATAGTAAGCTATTTCGCTGCCCGGTTCAGCGCCGGGGATGAGCCCTGTATAAGTTGTATCATCCTGAGTTGTCATTTGTACGGAAGCATAACTTCCTTCATCAACCTTGTAGTAAACAAGTACAGAATCAGGATATAAAGCGGCTCCGCTTAATGGGACAATGGTAGCTTCGATAATGTATTCTGTTTGTTCTGATAAATTTCCCCATAATGGCATATGCCTGACCCACAGCATTCCTCTGTCAGCCACGCCTTTTGCCCGGCAATGCAATGCATCGGTGTTTTGCCAGCCTGGCCCACCGGAAGAGTAAATCCCTAAAATTTCGTATCCGGGCATGGCTTCTTCATAAGCCTCAATAGCCTCATCGTCCCACTGTGAACCGGTAAGTGGGACAAGGACTTTATTATTGAGGATCAATGAGTTGGTGTATGGTGTTCCTGGAGAAGAGCCAGGTGTAAAAACACGATACACTTCATACAGCATACCCCAGCCACTTAGCTGATTGGCAAAATAATCAGCCACATATTCAAAATCATCATAACGGTAATCATTTTCAGGGACCTGGCCAATAAGTACTTTATTTACATCAAGAAATTTCCCCCAGCAATCAATATGTTCAATATATTCCCCCAAAGGGTCAGGTAAAACATGATATGTAGTGATTCCAAGATAATCTTCTAAATACTGATTAATCTCTTCATGAGAAACTCCGGGGTTCTCATCCCATACCAGTGTGGTAGATGATGAGTTGCCAAGTCCATCAGTCATATAATTACCCCCTGTATGGATCACATTCATTCCAAAAAGAGTAACATCAAGAAATTCAGCCATTTTAATAGGGATATCATTATCGCTGGGACGGGGCCGGTTATAGGGGAAGTTAACGATACCTACTTCATAATTCCCGTCAATGACATACCATGGGCCGTAATCACGTGTCCAGTAAGAATCGGAGGGTGCATGAAGAAAATTACAATTATTGAGGTTCACACCACCCGACTGATATAAATTGGTTACATAAGTTTCCTGACTCGCATTCAGAACAATGGTTGTTACCATTACATCTTCCGACATTTCAGCAATAAGAGAGACGGGTATGCCAAAGGGGTAACGAACCAATACTCCCTCCATTTGAGCAAATTCTGCCACATTACAAACCGGGCCTTCCGGTGGGTCTGTCGGGTAGAAATCTCTATCAACCCACACTTTGTTCAGCATCTCTTCTTCGCTAAGATAATGTGCTTTTTTCCATACAGGAACATCATCTTCAACCTGAGCAACAATGTTGTTGGTTGAAAATAGGAATGATAAAATAATAATAAGGGGAAGTAAAATATGCTTAACGCCGCTTTTCTTTCCTATACGTGATTTTTTTTTCATAATAATTGCTCCAGTATTTTTTTGTTATTTACTTCAACAGTCTATGTTAATTGTCGATTGTCGATTGTCGATTGTCGATTGTCGATTGTCGATTGTCGATTGTCGATATGGATTGAAGTGCAAAATAAGTCATTTTTTCAGGATTTTTTTATAAAGCCGCTGGGATTTATAATCAATCAGGATAAAATATATTCCTTTTGCGAAAGAAGTTAGTTGAATCTCACTTAAACGTGAATTTATTATTTCATTTCTAATAAGTTGTCCATCAACGTTATAAATGCTAATAACTGCTTCATTTTCACCGATATCAGGAATATAGACAGTAAGAAGATTTGAGAAAGGATTGGGATAAACTTCAATAACAATGTGTGATTTTGAAGTACTGACATCAAGTGGGTCTAAATAAAGAGCATTAATTTTTGATAGGCCGTTCGTTTTAAAAAATCCCTGGTCAGGCAAGTTGGTATCAAAAAATGCTGAGACTTCAAAAATTTCGCCTGTTGATGGGCGATAAACCTGTAAATGGATTTTTTCTTCTTCCAGGAAACCATTAATTGTAAGTTCGGTGGGGTCGTGGCCTAAAAGCACCAGGCTTTGATTTCTGGAAACATCATCAAGTATTGTATATCCGGTACAAATGTTTTGTGGTGTGAACGCGCCAATGATATCATCGACCCTTACACTTTCCAATGCACCTTTCCCAATTGAAATAATGTGAGAATTTTGTGTTTTCATGACCTCATTCCAGGGAACATTATGACTCGAATATGGTGCAAGGCTGATCATGTCAGGACACGGGCCAGGGTCGGGGAATGTAAGGAAGCAATTATCGCTTACATGTAACAGGTAAGCTGCCCCGGGCACAACATGTGTTAGTGTTATGATTCCTTCACCGGGCCAGTAAACATCGGTTCCGGCAATTTCTTTCACTATGGTTAGTGTATCACCCAAGTCACTAAAAACACCGGTTTGAATGGTGGAAAGAGGTTTACTTGAAAGAACAGGGATCAGATTCCATCCGTATTGTAGCATAATGGTTTTTCCTGCCTCATCAAGCCCTTTGATCGTTATGTGGCAGGGTGACTCAACCTTTATTTTATAACCACTAAAGGGATCCCAATACCCCAGGTTATTGATGCCTTGTTCAGGCCAGTACATGTTAATCATGTCCATAACAATCATCAGGTTATCGACAATGGAATCAAAGATATATTCTATTGTATCGTTTGTTGGTAACAGATAACTTGAAATACCACTCCATCCTTCTGCAATATTGATGACATGGTTAATGTAGGCAAAGGCTTTAAGGCTGCCAAGTGTAGAGGCCGCATTTGCAGTAAAAGTATCCGGGCCAAAAAGGAAAGATGCTGTGGCATCGTAACTGTTGCCCCTGCTGCGAGAGTAAATTTTCCAATGAAAACCCTCACCCGGATTGAACCCGTCTTTAACAGATGTCTGGGGGTCATCTCCGAAAGCAGGGATAATGGTTGTTGTGGAACCGTTCCATTGTTGAGCTCCGCCACAAATAAGTGAGTCGCCATCTTCAAAAAAGAGGCCAATATAATCGTAGGGAGGTATTGGCTCGTCGTTGATGGTTGGATGAGATATCAGTGGGATGTAGATGTTGTGAACAACAGATGTTTCTGTAATGTCCCATCCCGGAGGTATAACCGTTAATGTTGCGGGGCCGGAGACTGCCTGAGGCTCACAAACACCGGTCGCAATGCAGCGGTATTGATTTCCATTCATGAAAAGCTCAGCACCAATAATATAGAGTTGTTGATCACTACTTCCATAATAATAAGCCGTATCTTCGAGGTTAAGCCAGGATATTCCATTATCAGTGCTGAGTTGCCACTGGAAATTAAGGTCCGGCAATGACAGTATCTGGATCAGGGCAGTTCCAAACTCATAGATTATTGTATCAGTTGGCTGTTCGAGAATAACCGGCAGGGGATCGACGCATACCGGGAGCCATGATGCGTCTCCCTGGCCACAATTGTTATTTCCTGCGGCAGTTATCAATCCGCAGATTAGTGCTGAATCGAATGTCACAAATATTTCATTGGTATTGCTTACGCCACTGGCACCATAGGGCAATGTCCAGGTATAATCTGTGGCTTCGGGAATAGGGTCTACATAGTAATACACATTTTGATTTCCCTGGCAAACAGTAGTATCGCCCCAAATTGTACCTGCAATTGATGGGAGAGGATCAACCACGATATCCAGGAAAGAAGGCGGGCCATCCCCGCAATAGTTTGACCCTGCGACACTAATCTGTCCTGAAGAGGCTGTCTCTTCAAAAGAAACAGTTATCGTATTTGTGGTACTGTTTCCCAGTGCACCTTCAGGCAATGTCCAGGTATAATTTGTTGCATTTGAGATGGGAGTTACTGAATAAATAATGTCTTGAGCTCCCTGGCAAACCAGCTCATTGCCTGTAATAGGGCCGGAGTCTTCAACCAATGGCATTACAGTAATGTATTTTGATGAAACCGGCCCGGTTCCACAGTCATTTACGGCTTTAACAGTAACAAATCCGGAAGAAGCTTGCTGGCCATAGGAAATCGATATTGAATTGCTGCTACCGGATCCGGATGCGCCGGGTGGTGTTGTCCACTGGTACGATGTTGCCCCGGCAACAGGTGATACGGAGTATGTGATGTTGTTATCCCCACGACAAACCTGGGGTGCCCCGGTAATATATCCCGGAGGACCAGGTACCGTATCGACTGAAATGTAGTTTGTTTTTGTAATAATAGCTGTGTCAAAGTCATTAACAACAGTTAGTTTGGCATTATAAATACCCTGGTTATTATAAATAACCGAAGGATGCTGCTGTGATGAAGAGGAAGGAGTGCCGCCGGGAAATTGCCAGGTCCAGTTAGTGATCACTCCGGGTGTTAAATCAGTGAATTGTATGGTGTCGCCTGTACAGATTTGTGTTTGCGAAGCTGCGAATTCAGGTGTAAGTTGCCAGTTGAGATAATTGATTCTGTAAGATGCATCCCACAACAGGGGAGGTACATCCAGGAAAAGATTGCCTGAGTCAGCAATGTGGATGCTACCGGAATCAAGCATTCCTGTAGAACAGTTCCACCATTCTACTTCATAATAGCTCTCTAATAGATTTTCGAATTGCATCTGCCCGCCACTCAGTACCGGTGGGTACCCATTGGCGTTAATATATTCCCAATTATATCTTCTGTTTTGGACCCAACCAACCAGGCTTGTCGGATCATGTAATGCAAAGCTACGGCATACAGGGGCATAATTGCCAAAGATATATTTATCAACTTCTATATAAAAATTTCCTGTATTTTCGACAAAGATCACATGATTTCCCTGGGTGACATTCACCGTGTAAGTTGTGTTTGCATGACCGGTCAGGCTGAGAACATTTACCCCGTCGATCCATATTTTTATATTTGAGAAAAGAGCGAAATCACCGGTTACAAGCGAAAATTGTCCCGGTTCGGCGTAGTTAACATAAAAATGAGGTGGGTTACGGGATGAATTGTACCAATAACCATAAAGCATGATTGAGAGGTTATTGGTTCGGGGAGTGATAATCCCTGATCGTTCAACCGTAAAATAATTTTCGGGTGCCGGAGTAAAAAGATCAAAAAACCCTGGTTCAATTGTCGTATCGAGATAGTCATCAGATGAGCACAAAACAGTAACAGGGGAATAATCTTCATCAAGAAGGTTGGTAGAATGCATGAAGCTACTAACGGGAGCAAAATGATAATAGAGGTTCATACTATCAATATATTGATCCCAGTGCCAGGCAGTTGCAGCGCCAAAAGAACCGGAGAAGGATGTTGCCCATAGTGAATTATGCAATGCAATACCATTCGGATCCAACGTAGTAACCTCATTAGAGAAGTGGGATAATCCAAATTCTCCAATAATATTTGGTTTTGGAAAATCAATAAGGTACTGCTTAGTGGCTGCGTATAAACTTAATTCCAGGTCACTGGAGGTTTCGTACCTATGTATCTGGGTAAAGTCGATAATAGAATGGTTCCACATATCAGCATCATGCTCAAAAAAAGCATAACTCACTGAAATAAGGTGATCATTTTCGTCTGTACCGTTCAAATATTGGCCTGTTTCGACAAGCCAATTATTAATTTCAGTTCTATGATTATCGTAGTCGCCTGAATTGTCTGCTTCTGTAAACAATTCCCAGGCTGATAAGTGAGAAGAAAAGCCCCACCGGGCGTTAATATACCTAAGTCTTCTTTTGTAGTAGTAGAGGGCCGTAGAATTTGAATAAAAGTCCCAGGTATTAGGACAAGGCCCTCCATTTGCCGCATTATATGGGCTGCTTGCCCAATGGTTATCCGACTGAGTGGATACTGCATCATGAATCAAAGGGCAAAGTTGCATATAGATACCTTCTTCGGTGGCCTTTTCCAGCACATGATCAAGCCAGAAGGCAATATCAAGGCGGTTTGTGTAATTGCCAAGCCCGGTATTGTTCCATTCTATCTCAAATGACCAGGGAGCCATGATTATTTTAATAAAATTGGCATTGTTAGCAGCAAGGCTGTCGATCCATTCATCATACACATAAAAACCATTTGAAAATATATTCCATGGAATGTTCATTCCTACTGAAAAGAAGGGATCTCCATTGTCAAACGCCTGAAAATTGCCTGTTGTGTTTCGTACAAAGCCAGGATCAGGTGAAGTAAGACATACAAAAGTATAGGTAGCTGAATAGGTTGTACCTGTTTGATCACTACAAACAATTTCATAGGTCCATGTACCTGTTTCATCAGGGCTAAATCGTATTTTCCAAATAGGTGACCCATTAGGGATGAGGGCTCCGTTAGGTGGGTTTAAGAGGTAGTCCTGGTAATAAAACCCATCTATATTGATCTGGTTACCGGTTGGGGAGGTGAAATGGCCCTGCAGATTTACCTGTTCAAAGTTAAATGGATTTATATAATTGGCAGTCAGATCAACAGTGATCTCAAATTTCTGATAGATCCCTATTGTGTCATTATTTACGGAGATATCATTGAAAACAGGTAGCATGGCAAAGCTGTATCCTCTGATCAGCAGGATCATCAGGAGCAAGAGGAGTTTTTTTTGAATATGTTTTTGCTTTGTCACAATGGATTTAAATTTCAAACGTACA
>CBDUSM010000003.1:0-15856 GCA_965369825.1 uncultured Bacteroidales bacterium | reverse complement strand
GTTTACTCATGATCTTGTTGATTTCTTTATCTGTCAACGTTTTTCTTCTGTCTTGCAATATAAAACTCACAGCATACGATTTCATTCCCTTTTCTATTTTACCTCCCTCAAAAACATCAAAAAGACTAACCCTCTTCAGTAGTTTTCTTTCCACCCTGTAAGCTACCTTTTCTATTTCAGAGAACTGAATATCATTGGAAAGCAGCAAAGCAAGGTCGCGCCTTACTTCAGGGTATTTCGGAATATTCTTAAAATCAACTTTTGCAGAACGGGTCAATTTCAGTATCAACCCCCAATCAAAATCAGCATAAAAAACATCCTGCTTAATATCAAAATTAGTTAGTAATGGTTGGCTAATTAAACCAAATTCAACCAATAGTTTATCATTATGCAGGTACACAAGGCTACTTTTGAACATGTCATTTTTTCTTTCTTCCAGCACAAAATGCAACCGGTTGATCCCCATACGATCGATAATATTATTTACAATTGCTTTCAGCGTATAAAAATCAGTTTGATCAGCAGCAGCATACCAGCTTTCCGGAATTTTTCGGCCAGTAAGGAACAAAACAAGGTGTTTGTTTTCCTTGTATTTCACAACAACATCGCTCTTTTCTTTTTTATCCGAATTAAAAAAATATGTATTACCGAATTCATAAAATTTTAAGTCATTAGACTGGCGATTAATGTTGTAACTGATCGATTCGAGGCCGCCAAAAAGAAGTGTTTGCCTGAGAACGTCAAGGTCTTTACTGATTGGATTCAGAATTTTCACATCTTTTTCGGAATGCAAATCGCTAACTTTTTCAATATATGCTGAGGAAGTTAATGAATTATTCATCATTTCATAAAACCCATTATCTGTCAGGTAATCCGACACCAGGCTCTGTATACCTCCCGGGTTCGGCTTATCCCAGTACGACAAGGAAGATTTTACTTTTTCAGGTATATCGATAGTATTATATCCATAAATCCTTAAGATCTCTTCGATTACATCAACTTCCCTTGTTACATCTGTTTTATAAGTTGGTATTAATGCCCGAAATCCGTTTTCGCTTTTTTCAATCACTTCTATTCCAAGGGATACTAAAATACTTTCAATGATATGGTGAGATATCTTTTTCCCAATCAACCGATCTACATTAGCGTAAGAGACTTCAACTGTCAATTTTTCAAAAGTCATGGGATAAACATCAATTATTTCTGATGAAATTTCACCACCAGCCAATTCTTTAATCAGCAATCCGGCCCTTTTCAATGCATACACAGTACCATTGGGGTCGGTTCCCCGTTCAAACCGGAACGAAGAATCAGTTTGTAGTCCATGGTATTTCGCCGTTTTTCTGATCGTCCGGGGATTAAAATATGCACTTTCGATAAAAATATCTTTCGTTTTTTCAGTAACCCCTGATTTTATTCCACCAAAAACACCGGCGATACACATTTCCTCTTTGAGATTGCAAATCATCAGATCATTGCCGGAAAGCTCCCTGTCAACTTCATCCAGGGTAGTAAATTTGGTTCCCTGATCAGGCATTTTAACCACAACCTTACCGCCGGTAATCTCATCAGCATCAAAAATATGTAATGGTTGGCCTGTTTCAAATAAAATATAGTTACTAATATCAACAATATTATTAATTGGCCTGACATCAATAGCAGATAAGAAAGTCTTCAGCCATTCAGGAGATTCCCCAACCTTTACGCCTGTAATCGTTACACCCGAATAACGTCCACATGCTTTTGTATCAGCAATTTCCACCTCAATCTTTCGATTTTGGTTATCCTGCTTATAGGCATCAACAGATGGGATTAAAAGATCAACATTGTCAACAACATTATTTTCAGCGGGCAGGTTATTGATCACGGCCATCAGGTCGCGTGCCACACCTAAATGCGACATGGCATCCGTACGATTGGGTGTAAGGCCTATCTCAAACAGATAATCGTCTGTAACATTGAAATATTCCCGGGCAGTCATACCAATCGAAGCATCAGGATCAAGCTCCATAATGCCATCATGCGAAGTTCCAAGTCCAAGTTCATCTTCAGCGCAAATCATTCCTTCTGACAATTCACCCCGTACTTTTCTCCTTTGGATATCAACAACCTCGTTATTGAAAAAAAGTTTCGTTCCAATAGGTGCAACCGGAACTTTTTGCCCGGTTTTAACATTAGGAGCACCACAAACAATTGACAAAAGCTGATCACGGCCAATATCAACAGTGGTCAATGTTAGCTTATCAGCGTCAGGATGTTTTTCAGAGCTAACAACTTTTCCTATAATAATTCCTTCCAATCCACCTTTCACTGACTGGACTTTTTCCAGTCCTTCCACTTCCAATCCACAATCGGTTAATAATTCCGAAACTTTTTCGGGATCCAATTCCAGGTTGATATATTGCTTTAACCAGTTATAAGAAATCTTCATAATTACAATCCTTTTTTCGGAACAAAAATAACAAATTTCGGTAATTATTATGCCTGCAAGCAAACCGATAACTACTGACTACTGCTTAATTAACTAATTTCTCCCCAATTGGTTTGAAACTTATCAATTTCATCAAGGTAATCAGCCAGGGGCCTGTTTTTGCTTAATCTTAAAGATGAGTCTTCTTCTACTATTTTTAATGCCATATCCCTTGCATACGTTAACAATTTCTCATCTCTCACAATATCTGCCAGCTTCAATGGGATGATACCACTCTGTTGTGTCCCCTGAATGTCGCCAGGTCCGCGCAAGCGCAGGTCTACTTCAGCTATTTCAAATCCATCGGTAGTACGAACCATTGTATCTATTCTTTTCTGAGCATCGATTGTCATTTTATCACCGGTCATTAAAATACAATACGACTGATCGGCTCCCCGACCTACCCTGCCTCTTAGCTGATGAAGCTGCGATAAGCCAAATCGCTCGGCATTTTCAATGATCATAACCGATGCATTTGGTATGTCAACCCCTACTTCTACTACTGTAGTAGCCACCATAATTTCTGTTTCTCCTCTGATAAATCGATGCATTTCAAAATCTTTATCTGCCGATTTCAACTGTCCATGAACAATACTAACAGCATATTTTGGCAAAGGGAATTCCCTGACAATACTTTCATAGCCATCCATGAGGTCTTTCAGGTCAAGTTTTTCAGATTCTTTAATAAGTGGGTAGACAATATAAATCTGTCGGCCTTTTTCAATCTGTTTTTTCATAAAGCCGAGAACCCTTAAGCGGGATGAATCTTTATAATGAAATGTTTGAACAGGCTTGCGGCCAGGTGGGAGTTCATCGATAACAGAAACATCCAGGTCTCCAAAAAGAGTCATTGCCAGGGTACGGGGAATGGGGGTTGCCGTCATTACCAGGATATGAGGAGGAAGAGTACTTTTTTTCCATAAGTTGGCTCTTTGTGCCACACCAAATCTATGTTGCTCGTCGATTACCACCATACCCAGATTTTTAAACCGTACTTTTTCCTCAATGAGGGCATGTGTGCCAATAAGGATCTTCAGCGAGCCACTTTCAAGTCCTTCATGTATAGATTTACGTTGAGCTGTTTTGGTTGACCCTGTCAGCAATTCAACTAAAATATCCAAACCGGACAACATTTGCGAAATCGATTCATAATGCTGGATTGCAAGGATCTCTGTAGGAGCCATCATACAAGCCTGAAAACCATTATCCAACGCCATAAGCATAGTCATCAGGGCTACAAGTGTTTTACCACTTCCAACGTCACCCTGAAGCAAACGATTCATTTGTTTGCCGGAGCCTACATCATATCTTATCTCTTTAATTACTTTTTTTTGAGCTCCTGTCAATTCAAACGATAAATTTTGATGATAAAAATGATTAAAATAGTCGCCAATGAGTGGAAACTTATACCCCTTAACCTCAATGCTTCGTATTATTTTATGTTGTATCAACCGTAGTTGAATAAAAAAAAGTTCTTCAAATTTTAAACGGGTATTAGCTTTTCTCAACATTTCCTTATCCTGTGGGAAATGAATATTAATTAAAGCCTCTTCTCGTGAAATAAAACCAAAATGACCGATTACATCTTTTGATAAATTATCCGGGATCCGTAGCCTGGAATCTAAAGTTAATGTCTTCAATACCTTCGTAAAGCCTTTTGAGGTAAATCCTTTTGCTTTCAGTTTTTCAGATGAATTGTAATATGGCTGTAGTGTTTCACTAACGGTAAGATTATATTCAGTAGCGATCTCTATTTCAGGGTGCGGGATATTATATTTGCCATTAAAATAAGTTGGTTTTCCAAAAACAATGTACTCTACCTCAGGCTTCAGTTTACCCTTCACCCATTGAATTCCCTTAAACCAAACCAGCTCTATTTCACCTGTCTTATCACGCAATACAGCTACAAGCCTGCTGCCTCTTCCATGGCCGAGCATTTGAGCACTGATGATCTCTCCGCGGAGTTGAACAAATGCCAGGTCGCTACTGATTCCAGAAACTTCATGAAATTTACTTCGGTCAATGTACCGGAAAGGATAATAGCCAATCAAATCGCCGAATGTACGGATATCAACCTCCTTTTTAAGGAGGTCAGCTCTTTTGGGCCCGACGCCTTTAAGATAAACAATAGAGGTATCCAGAAATCTGTATGACATTTCCAATTAATGAATGATGTAACAAAAGTAAGATGTACTAACAAAGAAACCAAAAAAAACTCCCATCGGGGAGTTTTTAGCTAATATCGTAACCCGGGTTAATACTCCCAAAGCTCAAATTCAAATTCAAAAAGTTCATTTTTTATTCTTTCAGCTTCAAGGAGGGCATCAATTCCGATAGCATAATCCGCTATTTTTCTATCAAAAATATTCTCTTCTTTATAGATATAACTTCCAAAAATACGTTTCCAGAAAATATCATCGTACGTTAAACGCTGGGCGCTGTTGTGGCCGTTAAATATTTCAGCTTTAGCAAAAACCGGCCTGGCTTCAGGAAAATATATCCAAAACAATGGCTTATACCCTCGAAATTCTCCATCTTCATCATAATCATCAACTACCGGACAAATGCCAATTATTCTGACATCCATCATGGAACGTTGTTTGTCGAAGAACCAATCCTCTTTAATCCTGAATTTCTTTACATTGGTAGGGCTAAAAGTAACGGAGATAACAGTATCAAACGGTTCGTATGGTGGATACGGTCTTTGTAAAGTAACCGTATCAGTTCGTTCGAGCGTCCCCATCAATTCCTGAAATGTTAAAGGAACGGTGAATTCATCTGTCGGAAGGCTAGCGTCATAAGCTGTAATGGAACCCTCTTTCATAGCATCCATGATAACCTGCATAAGGCTTCTCCATTGGTTATGAGGTGTTTCAGGATAATAAAAAGGCTGGTTCATTTTCTCATTCAGGTCAATAACACGCCAAATTCGCTTTTTGAAAATAACATCAGACTCTCTGACATAGGCATAAGGGATAGGTTTTTTTTCAAGATAATGTACTTTATCAAATGCTCCATCCCTCGGAGGACTATCCAAAATCTGCGCAAAAGAAAATTGAATAGTACCAAGAACCAGAAAAACAGTACCAATAATTAAAACAATTCTTTTCATAACAATATATCTTTATTATGTTATCCTAATTTACAACAAGGCTAATAGTACCTAATGGTATGTTACCATCAGGGCCTTTGGCAATAATATTCTCTAACCAGAGCTTTGTACCCTTGCGAGAGGCTCTAATAAAATTTTTCATCTCTTCGGTAAGTATATTACCTCTTCCCTGACGTTCAAAAATATCGCCACTTCTAACTGATGTAAAAGTATATGAAACGATGATGAAATTCAGGTCAAAATCAAAATCTTCAGGCATTTTGGGTATAATAGCACCGGCTGCAATAAGTTTGTTTTTATCAATATTACCCTGGTTAATATTTGCAATATATGCCGACGGATCAGGAACTCTTTTGATCCGGAATTCTGCCAAACCCATTGATTTGGTTCCTCCCTCATACTCAGCATCTACACTGATCACCGCTTTTCCTGTAGAACCGCCGGGAATTTTCACGATATAATCCACACCGTCGGGATCTGGTGTGAGTGCACCTATTGAAATGCTCGGACGAATTCTCTCTTTTCCAATTCCGGAAACAGATATGGAGACCGGGTTATCAACACCTGTATAAAAAACATTCATTTTTGTTGCTGATACTGTCAGTGAAGGCATAGCAACAAGGTATTCATCTTTAAAAGAATAAACTTTTTCTTCACCTGTAGGTGAAATTACCCGAACCTGCCCGGCATATTTTTTTATCCCTGTGGAAGTAGCTGGAATCATAATTTTAGCGACAGCTCCCTTACCTTCAACCAGGCGTGCATTACCAATGTTAGTTTCAGTTAATGCATCAACTCCCTCTAAGTAATAAATGTCCGGGTCTTGAATCGTGTCAACAGCTGCAACAATTACTTCAGCTTCATACTCTTCTCCCACAAAAATATAATGGCTACGTGGGATCACTTTAGCTTCTATTTTATTAAATTTAAAGTCTTCGGCAGTAACAGAGGTATACAAGTAAGAAACGACATCAAACTCTGCATTTTTCACATCGGTAATCAACTTGTTCAGGATGGCAACATCAGCAGCCAACACAGTATAATAAAAATTATGCTCTTCCCAATTCTGAGGGGCCCCATCGGCATCGCTGTAATCCCCATCTGTAATCATACCGAGGCGGTGGCTATCTTTCGGTCGGGAAGCAATTTCCAACATCTTTGTCCTGAAAGCATTGATTTTGCTTTTCAATATTCTCCCTTCACCGGATGACCCATCGTCAGAATGGCCAAAGAAAAACCGGGTCGGTTCTGTATATCTATCCACCGATTTAATCTCTTTCAAAGGAGTTGTTCTGGCTTGCTCCATTGTTTCAATTCTGGCATCTGTCGCAACAATAACAGCATATTTTATACTGTCGATATAATTAGTCATGTCATCTGACAGTTTTTTTGCCTTCATGGCTTTGTCATAAAAAGGCTTTACCTTGTTTGGGTTAATGGCCATTTGTTGATCAAATCTGGCATAGGTGTTTTCAATCTTATCAGAGAAGGTAACATTAGTGGCTTCAGTACTTTCATTGACTACAATAAATGCATCAAGCATTGCCTTTGACACATTTAATGCAAGAAGTGCTGTTAACACCAGATACATCATCGCTATCATCTTCTGCCGCGGGGTTTCCTTATATCCAGCCATTTGCTATACTATATTTTATATAAAATTAAAAAATCAATATCGATCCTAACCTGTTATTTGCCTTTTGACACATTCATAGCAGATAACATATTACCATACACGTTGTTAAGAGCGGCAACATTTTGTGCCAGCTCATCAACACCATCTTTGTATTTAGCTGTCATCTCAATGGAAGCATTAAGGTTCTCAAGAAATTTATCAAGTGTTTCCTGTAAACGAATGGTTGATACTACTTGCTTGTCTGTTCCCTGAAGCTGCTTTAAATACAAATCATTCAAGGCAGTCATCTGCTCCTGATAGGTGGATGTTTTTTCGATCGACCCACTAAGGCTATTAAGGAACTGGTTTAAGGTAACCTGCAATTTATTATTTGACTCAACATTTTCATTGGAACCCTGAAGTTGAAGTTCATAAATAGCATTCAAAGCAGATAGATTTTCAGCGGTCTTTTTAAGTTGTTGATTATACTGCTGTGCTTCCGAGCCGGTTAAATTCAAATTCTCAGCAGACTCCTGAATTTTTGCGGCTGATTCGTTATACTTTTGCGCAAGAGCATTTGCTGATAGAGATGCTTCTTTAACACTATTTGAGAATTCGTCAGCAGCTGACAAATTAGATTTCAAGGTAGCTGAGGCCTCAGAATATACTGATGACAGGCCGGAAACATTTTCAGCGGCATCCTTCAAGTTACTGTAATGCTTATCAACAGCCTCTTTATCTTTATTGAGTGATTCAGAGGTTTTTACATAGGATTCTGATAATTCTCCGGCACCTTTTGAGGCACTTTTGATATTATCAATATAATCACTTGTTGCTGAGGCTGCCTCTGTGATATCAGATAATTGCGATGTGCTGCTACTCAGGTTTCTAAGCCCCTTGCCTAAATTATCAATCAGCTTCTGGTCTATTTTTGCTTCGGCAAGCATATCATCAAGTTCTTCGGTAGGCTTTCCTTTTTTAAGAAGGACGTTATCGATTTCTGTTTCACGATAGAGCCCTGCCAATTCAGGGTAAACCAGACTCCAGTCAGGGTCAACAAAGGGCGGTTCAAAGCCGGAGAAAAAAAATATCAATGACTCTGTCCCCAGGCCAATAATCAACATTATATCAGCACCAGGATAATGGTTTATCTTAAAAAGTGCTCCTAATATTACTACTGAGGCTCCCCAGCCATACAGTTTGGACATGAAGTTTTTAAATCCTTTACTTCTAACTAAATTCCCTAATCCCATATCTCAATAAGTTTAATTTATTTTTAAAATAAAACAGTTTTAACTAATTAATTCCTAACGTAAGAGGCTCTGTTTGGGTTATCACCTTTTTGACGACCGAGGTAATTTTGAACACACCTAAATCCCACAAAACTTTTGGCAGTATCCTGAAATTCGTAAGACCTGGCATAAACCTGAAGGTAATAAGCAATATCTTTCCATGATCCACCCCTTGTAACTTTTCTTTTTAGTGAGGGGGGGTCGGTTTCTTTCGCATCATAGGTATAGGTTTGGTTCATATCCCATGAGAAATTATATGTTGACTCGTCATAAGCATCAATGGTCCATTCTGCAACATTACCTGCCATATCAAACAAACCAAAATCATTCGGCGGATAATGTCCTACCACAACAGTTGTAAGGCCGCCATCGTCAACATAATCACCACGCATTGGTTTAAAGTTGCCCAGAAAACAACCTTTTCCATTTCTTGTATATGGGCCTCCCCATGGATACGGACTCAGGGCATAGCCACCCCTTGCAGCCCATTCCCATTCAGCTTCAGTCGGTAACCTATACTCATTCACAGTCACCTCATCGTTCTGTGCCAAAAAAGAACTCTGCAACTGGGTTCTCCACACACAAAATGCTTTTGCCTGTTTCCATGTAACACCAACTACAGGATAATTATCGAAAGCCGGATGCCAAAAATATTGTTTAGTCATTGGTTCATTGTATGAGTATACATAATCGTGCAACCAGCAAAGTGTATCAGGATAAATATTGATGGTTTCCTGCCGGATATAAACCGAACGGTCACTCAACCCTTCAGGCCGGTTTGACAGTCCTCCTTCTTTAACATCTCCCAGGGAGTAATCTTTCCTGGCAGCCGAAAGGAGATCAATCCAATAATATTTGAAATATAATAACCTTGTATCAATCTGTTTTTTTCTATAATACCTTTCATGTTCAGGGAGAAAGAGGTCTTGAAGTACTTCTCGTTCTTCTTCCCCATTCCATTCGATATCTTCTTCCCAATTAAGATAAGGAGGGTCATAAATTTCACCCGTCTCCAGATTTTCCTCGATAAGGTACTTTTCAGGAAGGATATCCCCTAACATATAACGTGCAATCGAATCCCTTACCCAATAAACGAATTGCCTGTATTCATTATTTGTAACCTCTGTCTCATCCATATAAAATGCAGCAATAGAGATGGGTTTGGGTTGATGTAATTGTGAATACGGAACATCCTGGTCTCCAGCGCCCATGGTGTAACTTCCCATGGGGATATATGCCATGCCATATGGATCTGGTTGATAAAACTTGGGGCGATTCTGTACACCAATAAGTTCACCATTACCTGTGTTGCCACAACTACCCAGGATGATCAGGATCATTAAATAAAATAGCAGCCTTTTCATAATTTATATCAGATTTTTTTGCGTTCTATAATAACGATGATTGCTTTTCTTTAGTATATATATCACTGGTAACAATATATTTTTTTACAAAAATCGTGTGTTCTTATAACTTTGTTTCAGTTTTTCAATTTCCAATTTAAAGCAATAACCTGCCATAAGCTCATGGCTACCGCTACTCCTTGTGCCGCCCATGGCAGAAGTTGTAATATCATAAGAATAACCAATATATATATTCTTGTATTTCATGCCAAGTATAGCCACTACGGCATCCTGGTAACGATAGCTTAGCCCTCCCCAGAAGCGATCGTTGTACCTGACCAAAGCTGAAATATCTGTCGAAAACGATGCACCATCGGTACGAAAGAGTATTGATGGTTCAATCTCAAAACCCGGACTCCGGGGTAAACTAATTGTATACCCTCCCATAAAGTAATAATGTCTCCTCAATTGCATTCTAAGGGCCACACTTCCTGACTCAGAAAGTGGCAGGCTTTTGGTTTGAAGAAGTTGCGATGTTGATATCCCAATATAATATTGATCAGGCACTTTGTAATACGCACCAAAAGAAGCATCAATCAACATTTCACTTTCTGCTCCTAATTGAGATAAAAGAGGGTCATCTTCAATAGGCTTGAATTTTGAAAAATCGATCCGGTTATCCAGGAAACCAATCATCAATCCCAGGCCCAGTGTTCCACTCGCCGTTTCAACGTAGTAAGAATAACCAAGGCGGACGTTGATGCTTTCCTGAAATCCAAGCTTATCAGAGGTAATCGATACGCCAACTCCACCCTTTAAAGCACGAACAGGGGCATCAATGTTAAGCGTATAGGTTAACGGAGCAACCTCATTGCCTTCCATATCCTTGAAACCAACCCACTGCTGCCTGTACAATCCCATTGTACAAATAGCATTATTTGTTCCGGCGTACCCCGGGTTATAATACAACTTGCTAAACATATATTGACTAAAAAGGGGTTCCTGCTGAGCCAGCAATGTTACTGAAAGAAAAAAAAATAATGCGATCCCAGCAATGAGCTTCTTTAACATATATTCTATTACCTAAGTCTTCCTGCTTTTTTTAAGGCTGCTAAATTAATGTTTTTTTTCAACAATTACCAAAACATCCCATCAAATAAAATTCTCATAATCTATCTGGTAACTAATCAGTGCCTTGAGTTTAGAGCTAAATTAACTAAAGTTATTGGTTCCTGCCGGATTTTTACAAAAAAGGCAAATACTTCACTTGTTTATTGCTCGCCTTTCAAACGTTCTATTATTCAATTTAATGAACTTTAGGCACTCTTTACTTCAGGCACTCCAAGTACTCTTAATAATTTTGATTAATAAAACAAAATTACAAGAAAAAATCACATAGTATCAAATCGTTATGCTTTTTCTAAACAGATAACTCATTTAAATCAATTGTAGTACGTAATAATGACGAAAAAGTTATATTTATTTACAGAATTCGTCGCTTTTTTCAAAAATTTATTACTTTCGCCGCTTTTTTCTATAATCTATTAATCCTTAAGATTATGACATTCATCTCAAAGGAAAAACTATTATCCGGAAAATGGTTTTACGCTTACACATTATTGGTCACCGGGTCGTTTATTCTGGCTGTCGGGTATGTTTTTTTTATTTCGCCTCATAAAATTGTTCCGGGAGGTGTTTTTGGAATTGCTATTGTTATCCATCATTTATCACAGGGTCTGTTTTCATTCGCACCGGATGGACTTCCAATAGGAATCATGGGATTGATCTTAAATATTCCCTTAACCATTATTGGAATAAAGATCCTGGGGCCCCGTTTTGGTGTAAAGACCATTATCGGTTTTATCTTAGCTTCCTTTTTTATTGATACCATAACCTATTTCTGGGGTGAGGCCCCTCTGGTTGAAGATGATGCTCTTCTATCTTCTATCTTTGGAGGTGTTTTGATTGGTCTTGGTTTGGGGTTAATTTTTAAATCAAAAGCAACATCCGGTGGGTCAGATATCATTGCCATGATTTTTGCTAAATACACTAAATTACCGGTGGGCCAGCTTTTGATTTACATCGACTCGGTAATCGTGCTGTTTGCGTTAATTGTTTTCAAAGACTGGAAGATACCCCTTTATTCATGGATCGTTATTTTTATCACAGGAAAGGTGATTGACATAGTAATTGAAGGAATAAGTTATGATAAAACCCTATTTATCATTTCTGATAAATATCAGGAAATCAGAGACAAGATAATAAATGATCTCAACCGGGGCGGAACATTTATAAAAGGCACCGGAATGTATAATCAAAGCGACAAAACCATAATTTTTACGGTGGTAAGTCGCCGTGAGTTAGCAATACTGCAAGATTTCATACATCATGTTGATCCGGAGGCATTTCTTACGGTAATCAATGCAAATGAAATTATCGGCAATGGCTTCAAATCCCTAAACGAAAAAGTAAACGAATAAAATACCCGGCTAATTATTTATTAAATAATTTAATAATATCATTCCCATTGGCAAAAATAAGCAATGCAAACAAGAAGATCATTCCAATTATTTGGGCATATTCCAGGAACTTATCACTGGGTTTTTTTCGTGTAATGATCTCATAAAAAAGAAACAAAACATGTCCACCATCCAGGGCCGGTATAGGAAGTACATTCAAAATAGCCAGCATAATAGATAAAAAAGCTGTCAACCCCCAGAATGATTGCCAGTGCCACTCTGCCGGGAAAATATTACCAATCGTAATGAATCCACCAACAGATTCATACGCTTTTTCTTGTGAGAATAATAATTTTAGCGATTTCAGGTAATTCCCAATACTAAGGTATGCTTTCCGGGCTCCTGCCGGCACGGAGGTAATCAGGTTATAATCTTTTTTGTGAAACTCAAAATAGGTATCCAACCTTTGGGGATAAATTCCGATTAAGCCCGACTCCGGAATATTTACAACCATTTGATTGGTATCGTTGTTTCGAACAATGTGCAAAACAACCTCCTCATCCTTGTAATTCTGGATTTCGTCTCTAAACTCTCTGAAAAAAGGAAGCTCTTTATCATTAATTCCTATGATCCTGTCGCCAATCTCAATACCTGCTTGTTTGCCTGCCGACTCTTTTGTAAAATCACCGACTTCAAAAGGAATTCTGGGCCAGATAATTGGCTCTTTCTGCTTAATAAGTTTACTAATAAAGCCTTCGGGGATATTAATCTCTATAACATTACCTTCGCGAATAACCTGAATAGTTCTGGCCTGTTCAAGCACAATATATGGTGTGATCTTCAGAAAATCATGCACTTCTTGATTGTCAACGGATAGTATTTTATCACCATTCATTAAGCCCATCTCCCGGGCAGGCGATTCGCAAAAAATGCCATATTTATTAGCTTCCCCGGTTGGTAGGTATTCTTCTCCCCAGGTCATCAACATAACAATATAAATCATTACTGCAAGGAGTACATTTACTGTAACACCTCCAAGCATGATGATCAATCTTTGCCACGTCGGTTTAGATCGGAACTCCCATGGTTGAGGGTCTTTCTTTAATTGTTCTTTGTCCATCGACTCATCAATCATCCCGGATATCTTCACATAACCTCCCAGCGGCAACCATCCCAATCCATATTCTGTTTCTCCACGTTTATATTTAAAGATTGAGAACCAGGGATTAAAAAAAAGATAAAACTTCTCAACCCGCACTTTAAAGATCCTGGCAGCGATAAAATGCCCAAACTCATGAAAAATAACAAGTATCGATAAACTCAATAAAAGCTGTACTATTTTTACCAAAATTTCCATTTTCTATTTTCCTCAAAAATTTATATAAATGCCCTTTGTATGAGCAGTTAAAATTATTTATTTAGAAGGTTGACGGCTCTTTCCCTCGTTAAGAAATCAGTCTTAAAAAGATCATCCAATCCTGGTTTTGATATGAACGGTATCATCTGCATACAATCCAAAATAATATCAGACATATCAAAAAAACCAACCCTGTTTTCCAAAAAAGCATTAACTACAACCTCATTGGCAGCATTTAAAATGCAAGGTAGGTTTCCACCTTTCTTAAGCGCATCAAATGCAAATGCAAGATTACGAAATTTTTTTAAATCCGGTTCTTCAAAAGTTAATGCCGGGAAGTTTGCAAACTGAAAACGAGGATAATCAGATTTTATTCTAAAAGGATAAGAAAAAGCATACTGAATAGGCAGTTTCATATCCGGTATACCCATTTGGGCCTTCATCGATCCATCTTCAAACTGAACAATAGAGTGGATTATCGACTGAGGATGTGTAATAACCTCAATTTGTTCCGGATCAAGGTTAAACAGCCATTTTGCCTCAATAACCTCCAACCCCTTATTCATCAGCGTTGCTGAATCAATTGTAATTTTTTTTCCCATTTCCCAGGTGGGATGAGCCAATGCCTCTTTGGGGGTAACTCTCTCTAATTGGTTAACATCCCAGCCCCTAAATGGCCCGCCGGAGGCCGTAAGATATATCTTTTCAATGGGATTCCAGGCCTCGCCTACCAGGCACTGAAAAATGGCTGAATGTTCTGAATCAACCGGCAAAATATCCACCCCATTGATTTTTGCCTTTTCCTTAACTATCTAACCGGAAACAACAATCGTCTCTTTGTTTGCTTGATCTATTTGTTTTCCGAACTCTATTGAATTCAAGGTTGGTTTTAAGCCGGCAAAACCGACAATAGCAATAAGCACTAAATCTATACTATCCATCTCCAACACCTGAAGAATAGACTCATCCCCGGCAAATACTTTTATATCAAGCCGGTCAAGTGCATTTCGAACCTTTTCGTAAAACCTGGCATCGGCAATAACAACAACGTTGGGATTAAACTCTATGGCTTGTTCTATAAGAAGTTTATAATTCGACTGAGCAGTAATACATTCTACCAAAAAACCGGTGCTATGGTTTCTTACAACATCCATTGCCTGACGTCCAATTGAGCCCGTTGAGCCTAATATGGCTATCTTTTTTCTTATTGTCATTTTTAAAAAATAATATAATCCCTTGGGTTGACAGGATTTCCCTTGTTCCACAATTCAAAATGAAGATGGGGCCCGGTCGACAGTTCCCCTGATTCGCCAACGATGGAAATTGGTTCGCCGGCTCTGACAAAGTTTCCTGTTTTCTTCAACAAGACAGCATTATGCTTATAAATAGAAATAATATCGTCACGGTGCTGTAAAACGATAACATAGCCTGTTTCCAATGTCCATCCTGTTAAAACCACTATTCCATCAAGGGTAGCCTTAATGGCTTCATTCCGGTCAGAAACAATATCTACTCCGTAATGATTGATGCCAGGGTTAAATTCACTGGTAATGATCCCGGTTAAAGGGGAGAAAAATAATAAATTAGTACTTGAAGTTTCATTGGTGAAATAAATATTACTCTCAAAAAACTTCAGGTCATACTGATCCATGCTTTCTATTTCAGCCCGAAGCAATGAATCCTCTTTCGACCTGATAAGCCTGATAGTATCATAATCAAATGATGAATCAGGGTATTGCTCTGTTTTATCAACGATTTCCTTCCCGCTGATGATATTTTTTAAATTTTGAATATATAAGTCTCTTCTGATAAACTCTCTTTCAATAGAGTCAGCTTTCAAACGAAGTTCGTATACTTTTCGGGGCAGGTCTACATCCATATATCCCGGAATAAATTCGCGCAATGAGGTAAATGCGATAAGGTATGTTGTTAATATAATAAGTATAATGGCCGTTGTAGCCATAACAATAAACACATTGAGCCTGGTGATTTTGAATGAGATCTTTTTTTCATAAGTCTCCTCATTCATGATAACCAACCGGTACTTACTCCTTAATTTTAAAAACAATTTTTTATTTTTTTTCTTACCTTCAACGGCCATCGGGAGATATTTTTTTGCAAATATCGTAAAAAGTGTCATGATAAGGCTATATTATCCGGCCAATTACCCAATACTTCAGATATTATTATGGTGCATTAAGAAAAATA
>CBDUSM010000002.1:0-16665 GCA_965369825.1 uncultured Bacteroidales bacterium | reverse complement strand
GATTTATCCGAAATGATTAATTAGAAAATTTAATGAGGAATATTAATGAGGAATAACAAATAAGATAATAAGAAATTAGGAAGTTTTGCTTATGTTCTGGTTGTTCCATCACAATACGTGCCGGAAGGAAAATATGACTTCAAAAACGTAAAGGATAACATTTGATCTGTTTTCCTTCACCAATGATGATTTCAGGTACGCCATCATTGTCAATATCTGCAATTTTTGTTACGGTATTTCCTTCAACCTGATTCATCTCATTTATTATCCCTTTACTCGAAAAAAGGAAAAACTTTTTTCCATTTGAAAATGTGAAACTAAGTAGTGTCAGGTTTTTGGAAAGTTTAATCAATTGTGGTGGTAAATCAACATGATGTTCGAATTCGTATTGAAGGAGAGGTTTCTTAAATCTATTGAAAATGGATAACCTGTTTTTATCAATAAATATAAAATCAGGATAATTATCGTTATCGAAGTCTTCATAAAAGAAATAATGTTCTGATGTGAATTTACCAAAAGAGCTGGTTGATATTTTGCCTTTTTCCGGAATATAGATAAGATTTCCGTTAATGTCAGTAGTTATAATAGAACCCTTACTATTGGTTTTGTTCTCATAAAACAAAGAGCGTAAACCATTTCTGAACGATTTTTTAATCTTCATCCGGGTATTTCCTTTGCGATCGGTCATTAACACCTGCCCATCATCCTGCGGGATAATAATATAGTCCTTTTTATTTACAGCGAGGTGTTGAACAGGCCTGGTAACAGTAGAGGGGACTTTTGGATTTTTCCACCCAGATACCGGTTTGCCTTGAATGGTGAAATTGTAGATTTTTTTGTCTTCTCCTGCAAAAAACAATCTATAATCTTTCTTGTCAGCGTAATCTATTACGTTAACAGGGTTGGTTGCTTCGACAGGCAATTTAACAGGGTAACCCTCCACATTCTGTCCATTCAGATCAAGCAGGTAGATATGATCGTTGGTGTTAAAGAGATATTGAATTTTGCCATTCTTGTAGTAATCCACCAGGTACACATCACTGAGAACAGGGCCGGTCAATAATTTTTTCCATTTTATTTGCCCGTAATTGTCGATAAAGTACACCTGGTTCAGGTTATCAAATACAATAATGTCACTCCCTCCGGTTGTATGGTTTTTTGTAAGGAAGGGGCCATGTATTATTTCCGATTCTATCTCTGTACGCCAAAGGTAGGGTTGCTCGGGCAAATGGACAGAAGATGAGTTGAAATAAAAGTTTGTATAATAAAGTTCTTTCCAAACACTAAATTGAAGAGCAAATCCGGGGAAATTCTCATTGGACTGAGCTCCTGCATCTCCATCACGTTGATGAATTCCCCTTGCAAACATATTAATTGACCTTCCGGGGTTGAAGTAAAAAAAGATGTTTGATGATTCAGAAATGTTATCAATAAAGGGGGCGAACTGTTTTGATTTTGATAAAATTTGTCCTGATTTGTAATCAGAAAAGTACTTTTTTAACTGGCCAGTCTCCTGTCCGAAAAGGATACAATCCTCAAGAATAAGATAATGGTCGAAGGATTTATTATTAATAAAAGGGATAAAGAAAAATTGAAATGGATTCACGGCTTTTAAACGCATGATATCCGGAAAGAATTGATTTGATGGTTCAACTACTTCTGAAACCGGGTCTAATAAATTACGAAAAACATAATCGGCAGGTGCCTTAAAAATCATAAATAATTCTTCATTTGAACCTTTTCGACCTGTTCTCATTGCGGTTAATGCCATTTCATGGTTGATTCCGTCCGGGAGCAGCGTTTCAAGGTGCAACCCGGAATTTTTAATTGATTCAAGCTCTTTTGAAAAGTTATTTTGTGATAAAAAAAACTTAAATCCTTCGATATAAGAATTGAGGTCATTGAAATTTTGATACAGCATAACTGTCGTTGCTGCCGGAATGTAGCTAAGTAATAGGTTCTCAGATGGAGGTTTCTGGCCTGAGAATACTTCGAGGATGCTATGAGATTTCTCTCCCCTTGAACTGTACCCATTTAAAAGAATTTCTTTGTTTTTTATTTTCATATCCAGGGCGGTCCAGTTGGGGAGGTATTGAAACAAACGGTAATAGAGTTCGTTTTCTTCAATAATTTCAGGGTTTAAAAGATTCCTGAGATTGGCGTTATTAATAAAGATATTAGCGTCAGCCTTTTTTCCGGTGGTTACATACACTTCCTGAAACCGGTTGTCGATTTCAATTGATTCACCATGAAGAAGATGGTCAATAGATTTCCTGATAAGATATGGATCCTGGCTGGCCAGGAAGAGGCCTTTGTTAATAGAATAATAGAAGCAGTTTTCAATACCGGTGAGGGTAATTTTTACAATTTTAGTTGACTTGTGGGAAATTGCTGTTGGTTCCTGAAATGATGATTTGTTAATAATATTAATGATGTACCTTTTTTGTCGATAATTTTTTAATTCCAGAAGGAATAACAGTTGCAATTGGTCACTTTCAGCGGGATGTAGTGAGAAAACCGCCTTGTTTTGTGTTAGCATATCATTAAATTCAGCATAATGATTAGCTAATGAATCGAGGTGTTTTGTAATTCCAATGAAGTTTTGAACAGGATGAATGTAAGATAATTCCTTCCATTGATCTGTTTTTGAGAAATTTGTCCACAAATTTTTGCATGAATTTGTCCGGGCTATGATGGATACATCAGCAGGTATGGTTTTCCAGATGTTAGCTTGAAAATCATAGGACCGGTAGAAATAAAAATAGAGGGCCAGCAGAAGACAGACAAGGGAAAAGAGGTACAGGGGAAAAAGAAAATGTCTTTTTTTAAGGTTCATCCTGTGAGGGTAAAGTTTCCTGATTATAAAACAACTGTAATCAGTTGTTGTTTTAAAAAACAAAAATATAATAAAAATTGCCTTTTCCTGATGGGTTGGGGAAAATTAAATTAACAATGAAGTGTTAATATTGGCAAATCAAGGGTCGGTCTTTCATTTAATCATGAAGTTTATCAGAAGCTGCTCATTCAACTGAAAGCTTTTTCGGTGATAAGGTGTAATACCGTATTTGATGATCGCATCTTTATGAGCACGGGTAGGGTAACCTTTATTGTTTATCCAGCCATAAACAGGGTACTGTTGGTGCAGTTTTCTCATATACTCATCTCTGTGTGTTTTGGCTAATATTGAAGCAGCAGCAATAGACATGTACAGGCCATCGCCTCTGACAAAGCATTTATGTGAGATGTCACTGTATTCATTGAACCGGTTCCCATCTCTTAGTAAAAATTGCGGTTTGGTTTTTAATTTTTTTATAGCCCTGTGCATAGCGAGAATAGAGGCTTGCAGGATATTTATTTTATCTATTTCGTTAGAATCTACACTTGCAACAGACCATGCAATAGCCTGGTTTTCAATTATCTCACGTAATGATTCGCGTTTATTGGCAGATAATACTTTCGAATCATTTAACTCACTATGCTGGAAATCATCAGGGAAAATCACGGCAGCAGCAAATACCGGACCAGCAAAACAACCTCTGCCTGCTTCATCGCAACCAGCCTCAATCAGTTTATTTGAATAGCATGGTTTTAACATAAGTAATTATTAAGCAATAAATTTTCCGGCAAGAATTAATACGATCAAAACAGTAACAAATATTTCTGAAATTATTTTTGCTCTGCTATACATAAAAAAGTAAGCGACCATTATCGAAATTGGAATAAAAGAAATCATCACATGAAACGGTGAAAATGACCCGGCATACAGGTAGGTGATTAAAGTGATAAAAGCAAATGAAATGATTAACCCAAGCATTTTTCTGATATTTATTACTTTAGAAGGAGAATCACCAATTATTTTTCCTAATGAAATAAGCGTTAGAAAACTAATAACTGCCCCGAAAACATAATAAGATGTCTGATTTTCAAAATTAAATGATTGAATGTTTTTGAAAAAGAATACATATTCTTCAAAGAACACTTTTGTTTTGTCGAACCAAAAGTAATAGGTGAAAAGAAAAAGAAAAGGAGTAATAACTCCCAGAACCGAAATAATCCATACCCTGATGTCGAAAATACGATAAATCAGAAACAAACTACCCAGAAAGATAATAGATAGGAGAGAGGGTAAATAGATCAAAGAGGCAATAGTAATAAGTAGCCCGGCATTGAATGTTTCAATGTATGGCTCTTTTAAATTATACATATTTATTATCGTACGAAAAGACAATATTAGAAAGAAATTTGCTATTAAAACCGGATGTAATCTTAATGAATCAGGCGTATAACTCATTAGCAGTACATAAATGAATGCCAGCATAAATGTATTTCGTGGCATTAGTTTGGTATTAATGATGGTTTGATTTAGAATCAGGGCTTGACCTAATAACAGAAAAAAAGCAAACAAAACCCCAATAATAGCAGGGAGCAGGCCAAATAAATAAATAATATAATGATAAAAAGGGGTATTGATCCAATTTTCAGCAGCAGCTTTTGGGAAAATAAATCCATCAAGCCATAATAAAACGGCAAATAGAAAAAACAATATCAGCTGTAAAACAAAATTCTTTTTAAAAAAACGTAGGATCATCTCAATATGATTCTAAATGATCAAAATATTTTTTCAAATCTTTGCCAAGATCTTTCCTGTAATATTTCCCCTCAAAATTAATAATGGAAGCATTTTGATACGATTTTTTCAAGGCTTCGTCCATATCTGATCCAAATGAAGATATGGCCATCACCCTGCCGCCATTTGTAACGATTGTATTGTCTTTATCAATTTTGCTTCCGGCATAAAAAATGATGCTGTCATCAACATTCTTATGATTGTAAATTATTTTACCTTTTTCGTACGCTCCCGGATAACCTTTTGAGACGAGCATGATAGCCGCACAAAAACGTTGGTCAGTTTCAATCCTTATCTCATGGAGTGATCCATTGGCTGTTGCTTCAAATACTTGTAGCAGGTCGGATTTTATGCGAGGGATGACTGATTCAGCTTCAGGATCCCCCATTCTAACATTGTATTCAATTAGAAAGGGGTTACCTTGTCTATTCATCAGGCCGAAAAAAATAAATCCATGATAGGGCAAGCCTTCTTTTGCCAGGCCTTCTATTGTGGGTTTGATAATTCTATGTTCAACTTTGCTCATGAATGCTTCATTAGCAAAAGGTACAGGTGAGATGGAACCCATACCACCTGTATTTAGTCCGGTATCTCCTTCCCCAATTCGCTTATAATCTTTTGCGGAAGGAAGAATCTTATAGGAATGGCCATCAGTAACAATGAACACTGATAATTCAATTCCTTCCAGGAATTCTTCAATTACCACTTTTTTACTTGCATCACCGAATTTTGCATCATGGATCATTTCTTTTAATTCTGTCACAGCCTTTTCCAGCGAATCGCAAATGATAACTCCCTTCCCTGCAGCAAGGCCATCAGCTTTGAGGACGTATGGTGGATTCTGAGTTTTTAGAAAAGAGATCCCATCTTCAATATTCTCAATACTAAATGTTTGATAATTAGCTGTTGGAATATTGTGTCTTTTCATAAATTCCTTTGCAAAGTCTTTGCTTCCTTCCAGCAAAGCTCCTTTTTTTGAGGCTCCTATTACCTTACATTCTGGAAGGTGCTTTTTAAAGTAATCCCATATTCCTTCAACCAGAGGTGCTTCCGGGCCAACAATGATCATATTTACCTGATTTTCGATGCAGAATTTTTTCACCTCTTCAAAGTTGATGTCCGAAATAGTAACATTGGTGCCACAAGAGGCTGTTCCTGCATTTCCTGGCGCAATAAACAAATTTTTTAGCTTTGGGCTTTGCACAATTTTCCAGGCAAGAGCATGCTCTCGTCCACCTGAACCAAGTATTAATACGTTCATAGTTTATTTGTTGTTTTATTACAGTTTCATTTAGCTTAACCAGAGGCCTATTGATGCGCCATTGTTTTTTCAATGGTTTTCCACAGCCTGTCGGCTGATTTCTGCCATGTAAATATTTTTTTTCTTTCTTTTCCTTTTTGAATCAGTCTGTTTCTGAATTCTTCATCAGAAGCTATTTTGATCATTGCCTGGCAAATCTCTTCCACCGAAAATGGGTCAACGATGACGGCAGCATCTCCAGCTACTTCAGGCATAGAAGTGACGTTGGATGTGATCACTGGTGTTTCACAATAAAAAGCTTCTACAATAGGGATCCCAAACCCCTCAAAATAGGAAATATAAGTTAATGCAAGAGCAGAACCAAGGGCATTTTTTAATTCATCAGTTGATAAACGTCCCGTAAAAATAACTTCTTTCCGGAATTCCATATTTTCATAAGTATTGCGGATTTCTTGTGTCCACCATTTCTTTGCGCCAACAATAACCAGCTTAATACCAGATTGATACACTTTTCTGAATCTATCGAATGATTTAAAGAGATTGGTAAGATTTTTTCTGGGATGAAGTGCGCCAATAAAAATAAAGTAAGGAAAACCTCCTGTGACTTTTTCTTTTGTATGCAGTATGCTTTCCTGAGATAATGGTTTGTAATAATCATTAGCGCCATTGTAAACTACATCTATTTTTTGTGGGTCAATCTTGTAACGACTGACAATATCTTGTTTTGAAAATTCAGAAACAGTGGCAATTCGATCTGCCTTCTTAGCATATCGGGGGAAGAAGTGTCTATAATGCCATCTTGCTATTGCAGGAAGATCCTCAGGATAATGCTCAAAATTAAGGTCATGAATAACATTAATAGATTTTATGGGTGTTGACAAAGATAGGTAGCCATCAGGCGAAAGAAAGAGATCAGGCTTTATTTTTTTGAAAATAAATGGTAGTGCATATTCGAACCATAGATGAAACAGAACAGGGTGTCGTGCCTGGGGACCAACAACCACAGGTTCAATATTGGATGAAAAGATAAATTCTTCATCGTATTTCCGGTCGAAAATAAAATAAAATTGATGTTCAGGATGGTCTTTTGTAATTCTTTTCAGCGTTTCGTATGTGAACCAGCCAATACCTTCAAGCCTGTTTTTGAGCAATAAACGTGTGTTAATAGCTATTTTCAATGGTTTTAAAGACTTTTTGTGAGCTTGAATATATGATTTAGCACTTTTGCAAATGAAATATTATGGTAACTTTGTGGCAAATATCAGAAATTTTTATGAAGGGAATAATAAAAAAAATTCTACAAAAATTGATAGGATTTGATAATTACCTTTTTGTTTTTTCCCTTTTTACAATTTCCACGCTGAAATGGAATAAAAAAGAGGGAGATTTTCTCTATTTTTTGGGGATGTTACCTGATGAGGGTAATGTGCTGGATATTGGCGCCAATATTGGAATAATGACTGTGCATTTTGCCAGAAAACTTCCTCATACAAAAATTTATGCCTTTGAGCCTATTCCTCAAAATATCAAAGCGTTGAATCGCGTCATCCGGTATTATAAGCTTACGAATGTATCTGTGATTGAAACAGCTCTTGGAAATAAAAATGGGACTACTTCAATGGTCATGCCTGTGGTTAAGTCTGTTAAAATGCAGGGCTTAAGTCATGTGATCAACGAAGAAATTATCGAATACAATGAAGGTCAAAAATTTATTACCCCCATACATAAACTTGATTCTTACGATGAATTAAAAGATTCAAAAACGAAAGTTAGTGGAATTAAAATAGATGTGGAAAACTATGAGGATTTTGTGCTGGAGGGTGGAAAGGAGTTATTAAAGGCCTATAAACCGATTGTTTATGCTGAAC
The DNA here is from genome assembly GCA_965369825.1 of uncultured Bacteroidales bacterium. Lineage (GTDB taxonomy): Bacteria > Bacteroidota > Bacteroidia > Bacteroidales > JAGONC01 > JAGLWB01. Next base: position 8,909 of record CBDUSM010000002.1, on the reverse strand, counting down.
TTTGGGATAATGAGAACAGAGAGAAATGCTTTGAATTAATGGGTGAACTTGGATATATTCCTAATGCCCTTCTTCATAATCAATTAGTGCCTTTTGATGGTATTAAAGTAGATACGCAGAATTTTTTCTTTTTGCCTAAGAAATAACTTCTATAAGGAACAATTCAATGCAGAAAAAATTCCTAACCAATCTTGGCCTGATCCTGTTACTAAATTTTCTTGTCAAACCATTTTGGATTCTTGGTATCGACAGAACTGTTCAGAATGTCGTCGGTACAGAATATGGATTTTATTTTTACATTTTTAGCTTTACTTTTCTTTTCAATATTCTGCTTGATCTGGGCATTACAAATTTTAATAACAGAAATATAGCCCAGAACAAACAATTGCTGAATAAGCACTTCTCTCGCATTGTTATTTTGAAGCTTTTGTTAAGCGTTCTGTATATTATCGTCACTTTTTCTATTGCATTAATTATTGGATACGACTCAAGGCAACTTTATCTTCTTGGGTTTCTTGCTTTTAATCAATTTCTGATTTCTTTTATCTTTTATTTAAGATCAAATATTGCCGGGTTGTTGCTTTTTAGAACAGATAGTTTATTATCTGTTCTTGATCGGGTTTTGATGATTGGGATATGCAGTGTGTTGTTATGGGGTCATGTAACAGAGATCACATTTAAAATTGAATGGTTTGTCTATTCACAAACCATTGCATATTTTCTCACTGCCCTGGTGGCTTTACTGATTGTTATTAGAAAATCAGCTTTTAAAAGGCTCACATTTAGCTATCCTTTCATTATCATGATCATTAAAAAAAGCTTTCCATTTGCATTGCTTGTGCTTTTAATGACTTTTTATAACAGGATTGACTCCGTGTTGATTGGAAGATTGCTAAGAGGTCAAATTGGTTTTGAACAAATTACAATCTATGCTGCAGCTTTCCGCCTGTTGGATGCGGTTAACATGATCGCATTTTTATTTGCAGTTTTGTTGCTTCCTATTTTTTCACGCATGATAAAAAATATGGAGGCTATCGATCATATGGTGAAATTATCTTTTACCCTGATCATAACAATTGCAGTAATAGTTAGCCTGGGCTCTTTTTTCTACAGTTATGAAATTATAGATCTTCTTTATGTTGCCCATGTACAAGAGTCAGTAAAAGTATTCCGTATTTTAATGTTTGGATTTATTGCTGTATCCACATCGTATATTATTGGCACGCTGCTTACGGCCAATGGTAGCTTGAAACACCTGAATATCATTGCAGGTAGTAGTATGATCATTAGCTTAGTTCTTAATTTAGTTTTGATACCAAAGTTTATGGCTGTCGGCTCTGCATGGGCAAGCGTTACAGCACAGTTTATATCTGCCATTGCGCAGGTTGTTGTGGCACAGGCCATTTTTAAATTTAAAATAAATTACCGTTTTCTGGCAACCGTACTATTTTTTATTATTGGTGTGGTTTTGATAAATATCGGGTCAAAGCAGTTACATTTCTCCTGGATGATTAATTTCCTGATCATGCTTATTTCCTCCCTGTTACTTGCTTTTTTATTAAGGCTTATCAGTGTAAAATCCCTTATTCATATCTTAAAAACCGGGTAAACTTCTTTTATTGTTAAGTTTATGAAAGAATTAGCTTGTAGGGTGAACTTTTTTTTATATTTTTGAACCTTTAAATTTAAAGCTCAATATGTCTGATAGGTTTTCAGAGTATAAGGATTTTGACTCCACTAATTTTTTCCTATTTCTAATTGCCTGGAGAAAGCCATTAGTAATTATTTCTGTAATTGCGATGGTTGCTTCGATTATTTTTTCTGCACCTTTTTTCATTCCCCCTAAATATAAAGCAACGGTAATAATGTATCCAACATCTACAAGCTCTGTTTCAAAAGCTTTGTTGAGTGATACTTATGGTGGCAAAGAAGATATTCTTGAGTTTGGAGAAGATGAGCAAACCGAACAGATGCTTCAGATCCTTAACTCTAACAAAATCAGAGATCGAGTTGTTTCCAAGTATGATCTTTTTGCACATTATAATATTGGTGCGGAATCTAAATATAGATATACGCGATTGATTAAAGAATATGAGAGCAATATCAAATTCCGGAGGACAGAATATAATGCAGTAAAGATTACTGTTAATGACAAGGATCCGCAGGTAGCGGCAGATATTGCAAATGATATTGCTGATTTGTTAGATTCGATCAAGATTGGGATGCAGAGGGAAAGGGCGATCAAGGGTTTTTTGATTGTTGAGGGGGAATATTTACAGCTTAAGCAGGAAATACAAGTAATGGAGGATTCCCTTACCGTTCTCAGGGGGCTGGGGGTGCACGATTATGAATCACAGGCGGAAATGATCAATCAGCAGTTAGCTATTGAAATCGCAAAAAATAATCAATCCGGAATAAAAGCACTTGACATAAAACTTGAAGTACTTGCTAAATATGGCGGTCCGTATGTTTCGCTGAGAGATGCTCTGGAACATGAAAAGAAGCAATTAAGCCTTCTGAAAACGAAATACGCGGAAGCGAAAGTTGATGCCGAAGAAGAACTTCCTCAGAAGTTTGTTGTAAGCTCAGCATATAAGGCCGAAAAGAAGTCATATCCGATACGATGGCTTATTGTGCTGGTTACAACCCTGGCAGCATTTATGTTTGCTGTTTTGGTAATCATAATTATCGAGAATATTAATAAGAGTCAGCTGGTTAGTATAAAAAAAAAAAAGCTGATTAATTTTAATCTTAGGGTTAGCCCTGAGAAAAAAGCAAAAATTATTCATATTAATAAAAATGGACTAAAAAATTGGATATCAAATGTTAATATTATAAATAGTATGGAAAATTATTTCAGCAATATAAGCCTGATAAGCTTAATTCTAAAATGGAAATGGCATATTGGGGTCATCATTTTCGTGGCAGGATTGCTCTCAGCCATTTTTTCCGGCCCTGTTTTTATAACACCAAAATTCAAATCTATTGGTGTTATTTATCCATCCAATATTGCCCCATATTCCGAGGAGAGTGAAACCGAGCAAATGGTACAATGGCTCAATGCAATTGACATAAAAGACAGCATTATTGAGAAGTTCAACTTATCTGAACACTATAAAATTGATCCTGCATATAAATATTTTTACTCTACACTACTCAATAAATATAGTAAGCATGTAAAGATTAGTAAAACTATGTATGAATCTGTGGAGATTGAAGTGCTTGACAAAAACCCGCAGGTTGCTTGTGATATGGTGAATGCCATTATTTATTATTTCAATATGAAGGTCAGAGGAATTCATCGTGCAAAATATGATGAGGTGGTAAGAATAGCTGAGAAACTGCTTGAGCTGAAAAGACAAGAATTGGACACGGCTGCTGCAAAACTCTACAACATAAGAACGCAATATGAAATTATCGACTATGGCCACCAAGCCAGAGAAGTTTCCAGGGGGTTTCTTGGGACTGTTGATGGTAATAATGCCGCAAAAAATATCAATATGCCTGAGGTGATAAAATTAAAAAAGAACCTTGAAGAGATGGGTGGTGAATTTGTGATAAATAATACCAGGCTTTATGATATCCTTAGATTATATTCTGATCTTGAAAAAGAATATGAATTGGCATTTTATGATGCCAATAAGGAGTTTACCTATACAAATATTGTTTCCCACCCGGTTGTTGCAGATAAAAAATCTTCGCCCGTCAGATGGTTGATAGTATTCTATACTGTGATTATTTCACTGTTCTTTTCACTGGTCGTGATTATATATGTTGAAAATAAGCAACATATCCAACACGATATAAAAGCAAAATAGTAACATCTTTTAAACCATTAGTGATTTATTATATTTCGGGGGATCGTAATAAAAAACACTGAAATTGATAGAAAAACAAAAATTAACCTGGGTTTATCTTATCAGTGCTTTGTTCATCTTATTGAATACAGTCCTGGTTATTAAAGAGTTCTATTACCTGTCGTTTCTTATCCCTATTGGTTTAACCATTGTACTTTTATATCTTTTTGCGCTGGACAAACTCATTCTTTTGGTTGTGTTTCTTACACCGATTGCGGTGAATGTCAGAAACCTCGAATTGAGTGTTGGTATTTCTCTTCCTACCGAACCTTTGTTATTTGGGGTATTGGTGCTTTTTTTGTTTAAAACGTTGCAGGAAGGAAAATATGATACCAGGGTGTTAAAACATCCGGTTTCAATTGCTATTATCCTGAACCTGGTTTGGATTTTTTTTACAAGCCTGACGAGCGAGCTTCCTTTGGTTTCGGGAAAATTTTTCATTGCCCGTCTTTGGTTCGTTATTCCAATGTATTTTATAGGAATACAATTATTCAGAAAATACAAGAATATCAAACTTTTTAGCTGGCTTTACATTATTTCTTTGATGGGTGTTATTGCTTATACTATTTTTAATCATGCCCGTTTTGGTTTTGATGAAGAACCCGGCCATTGGGTAATGACCCCCTTTTTCAATGATCATACAGCATACGGAGTAATACTGGCCTTTTTTATTCCGGTTTTTATTGGGTTTACATTTAATAAAGTGCACTCAAAAACTATACGTTTAGCTTCTTTTTCTGTGGTTGTTGTTCTTATTATTGCGCTCATTTTATCTTTTAGCCGGGCAGCATGGATAAGCCTGATTGTAGCATTTATGTTTTATTTGATTATACTCTTTCGTATCAAGATAAGATGGATACTGATCATTTTAGCTGTTTTTGTTGGTATCTTTTTTTCATTTAAGTGGGAGATCCTTGACACGCTGGAGAAGAACAAACAGGATTCGTCTGCTGATTTTATTGAGCACGTCCACTCGATCGCTAATATTTCGTCAGATGCTTCTAATCTGGAACGGATAAACAGGTGGCAATCAGCCATACGAATGTTTCACGAAAAGCCGATCTTAGGCTGGGGTCCTGGCACGTTTCAATTTTTTTATGCACCCTTCCAGCGATCGAAAGAAAAAACAATTATCAGTACAAATTTTGGTGATCTCGGTAATGCACATAGCGAGTACATTGGTCCGCTTGCAGAATCGGGCCTTTTAGGGATGATAACCATGCTGGCCATTGTCTTGTCCTCAATCTGGACAGGCTTGCGTGTTTATAAAAGGACGAAAAATAAAGAAATTAAACTATTGGCCCTGGTAACTGTGCTTGCCCTGGTTAGCTATTTTTCACACGGTTTATTAAATAATTTTCTCGACTCTGATAAGGCCTCGATTCCTGTGTGGGGGTTTATTGCGATTCTGGTTGCTTTGGATGTTTACTTTTCAGAGAAAGACCCTTCAACATCAGATTAAATCTTTTTTTCTGAGGCTTTCATAGATTTCTGGCAGTTTACGTATTATTGCAATCTCTTTCCACCTTTTTTTTGCTTCTTCTACGGGGGATCCAAAATATATTTTACTCCCTTCAAGTGATTTAGATACACCAGAAGAAGCTAAAATAATGGCGCCGTTCCCAATCACCAGATCTTTGTCTATTATTACACGTGCCCATATAATCACATTATCCTCAATGCGCGTAACGCCACCAATAGCTGATTGAGCACCTATTAAACAGCTCTTACCAATTGAAGTGTCATGTCCGATTTGTACATGATTATCGAATTTTGTACTCTTGCCTATACGAGTCTCGCCCGATACTCCTCTGTCTATACTGCAAAGAGCACCGATTTCAACATCATCCTCTATAAAAACCGTTCCGCATGAATCTAATTTTCTAAAGCTATCTTCTTTGCGTTGAAAATAATAGGCATCTGCACCTATTACACTATTTGAGTGAATGATCACATTGTTGCCAATTACACAATGATCATAAATACTAACATTGGAATGAATAATGCAGTTCTTTCCAATTTTTACATGATTGCCAATGAAGCAACCAGGTTGAATTATGGTTCCTTCTTCAATGACGGCCGATGGGCTGATGTTTGATTCGGATTGGTGGAAAGACCTATATTTTTTTACCAATTTAACGTAATCACTGAAAGGGTCCTTAGAGAAAATAAGAGCTTTCCCGTTGGGAGGTGAAAGATTTTTGTTAATGAGAATAGTGGTGGCTGATGAGTGTAATGCTTTGTCGTAATATTTTGGATGGTCTACAAAAGTCAGATCACCCTCTTCAACCATATGGATTTCATTTATTCCACGTACTATCATGCCGGGATCACCATCAAATGAGGCATTCAGGAACCCTGCAACTTCTTTAATTGTCAACGGGGATGATAATTTCATGGATTTTTTTGTTAAAACCAGATTAAGCTTATATTTTTACTCTTTCTCCGTATTCACCTGTTCTGGTGTCAACCTTTATTGTATCACCAGTATTAATAAATAAAGGCACTTTTACTTTAGCACCTGTTTCAACTTCAGCCTCTTTCATAACGTTAGTTGCCGTATTTCCTTTTGCACCTGGTTCAGTATAGGTGACTTCAAGAATAACAAAAGCAGGAAGATCGCAAGAGAGTGGTGTATCAGAGTCGACATGGTATAAAATCTCAACTTCTTGTCCCTCTTTGAGCAAATGGGGTGAGCCGATCAGCTCTTCCTGAAGTGGAATTTGCTCATAAGTACTGGTATGCATAAAATGATAGACATGATCCTTGTAAAGAAATTGATATGGCCTGCGTTCAACTCTTGCCACTTCAACTTTTACACCTGCGTTAAAAGTATGCTGAATAACTTTGCCGGTTTTTATACTTTTCAGCTTGGTTCTGACAAAAGCACCTCCTTTGCCTGGTTTAACATGCTGGAAATCAACGATTACAAGCAGGTCGTTATTCATGTCAAGACATAGCCCATTTCTAAAGTCCGATGTTGTTGCCATAAGTAAAAGAATTTTATATCTAATATGTGCTGCAAATGTAAGTGAAAAAAATGAATGTACCAATCAATAACCAGGGATGTCATCCCTGGTGTTTTAGTACTTCATTTAAAATATTCTCCGCTGTAAAACCAAACTTTTCTTCCAGAATACCTGCTGGAGCTGATTCACCGAAATGATCCAGTCCGAAAATTATTCCCCGGCCCCCTACCAAGCCTGCCAGATTAACAGGTAATCCCGCAGTAAGGCCAAAAACAGGTTTATCCGGAGGGATGATTTTATTTTGATAATCCACATCTTGTTGCCTGAATAAACCTTCTGAAATGGCCGAGACCACACGTGCTTTTTTGCCTTTTTTATCCAGCATTTGCGCTACTTCAATTAGTGTTCCTACTTCTGATCCATTTGCAACCAGAATAATATCGGGATCTCCATCAGTTTCTTTAATTATATAGGCACCTTTCGCAGCTTTCCGGGACTCTTCAACCCTCGGAATATTCTCCACAGGAGGAATGTCATTTAGATTCTGACGTGATAAGATCAGTCCGGTTGGGGAAATAGTGTTTTCCATGGCCAACCTCCAGGCTGTAATTGTTTCAGCTGTATCGGCAGGTCTTAATACCAGCATACTATTTTTCCCATCGTGATTTTTCACATGTTCAAGGAGCCTTATTTGTGCTTCTTGCTCAATGGGTTGGTGTGTGGGGCCATCTTCTCCAACACTGAATGAATCATGAGTCCATACATACTTAACCGGTAATTTCATGAGGGCTGCCATCCTTATGGCCGGTTTCATAAAATCAGAAAAAACAAAAAATGTTCCACAGGCCACAAATATACCTCCGTGCAGTACGATACCATTAGCAATAGCAGCCATCGTAAGTTCAGAAACACCAATGTGTAAAAACCCTCCTGAAAAATCTTTTTTTGAAATGACTTTTGAGTTTTTCAGAAAACCTTCTGTTTTATCGCTATTAGCCAGATCGGCCGACATAACAATCATGTTATCAATATGTTTTGCGAAATAGGCTAAAACATCACCGGAAGCTGAACGAGTTGCAATATTTGATTTTGTTTTGATATGATGATAGGAAATTTTGGGAGGAACTCCATCAATATACTTCTCTAAAGTCATTGCCAGCTCAGGATTATTTTTCTCCCATTTAAGCTGTTCTTCCTTTTTCTTTTGGGCGTAACTGATTTTTTGTTCGATAACTTTTTGATAATGCGATTTTACATCAGGAAATAACACCCATGGGGCATCCGGATTTCCGCCAAGGTTAATAACTGTTTTATTAAATGAGGCTCCGGCTTTGCTTAAAGGTTGACCATGAGTTGAAACCTTCCGCTCAAAGCTTTCACCCTGTTCAGTGAGCGCTCCCTTACCCATTATGGTTTGCCCGATGATAAGGAATGGTTTTTCTTTTTCCTGATTTGCTTGCTTAAGTGCTTCTCTAATCTGGTTTGAATCATTACCATCGATCGTTACCACTCTCCAACCCCAGGCTTCATATTTTTTTGCAGTATTTTCACATGAAACCTCATTGGTCATGGTCGATAACTGGATATCGTTTGAATCGAAAAACATGATGAGGTTATGCAAGCCAAGAAAACCAGCCAAACGGCCAGCACCCTGTGATATGCCCTCCTGAATACCTCCATCGGAGATAAGTGTATACGTTTTATGTGCCATCCATTCCCCAAAACGCGCAACAAAGAAGCGCTCTGCAATAGCAGCTCCAACAGCCATTGTGTGCCCAAGCCCTAATGGCCCTGACGTATTTTCTATACCCCTGTCAACATCCAGCTCAGGATGGCCCGGTGTACAGCTACCCCATTGCCTGAAAGTTTTTAGTTCATCAATTGAAAAGTTATCCGTTAGGGCTAAGATGGAGTATAACATGGGCGACATATGCCCCGGATCCAGAAAAAACCTGTCACGGTTAAACCAGTGCATCTCAGTAGGATCATAATGCAGGAATTCTGAATACAGAATATTAATGAAATCAGCCGCTCCCATGGCACCACCTGGATGACCGGATTTTGCTTTTTCTACCATAGAAGC
>CBDUSM010000001.1:0-19528 GCA_965369825.1 uncultured Bacteroidales bacterium | reverse complement strand
CTTGTCAATAACCGAAGATTTAACAAATATTTTTCCTTTGTGATAATCTTTAATTATTCGTTTTGAAAGTGACAATCCCAGTCCCCATCCTCTTCTCTTGCTTGTTACTCCGGGATTGAAAATATTTTTTTGGTTGGACCTGGAAACACCCTTACCTGTATCTGAAATATCAACAAAAACTTTTTTTAGATCTTCAGTGATACTAATGTCAATAACACCCACACTCCCCATGGCATCGATGGCGTTTTTACACAGGTTTTCAATAACCCATTCAAACAGGTGCAAGTTAATCGGAGCCGTGATATTATACCCTTTTGGCTGATTGATACGGTAGGTGATTTTTTTTGATGTACGTGTTTTTAGGTATTCAGTCGAGTCGTAAAGGATAGCAACAATATTTTCAGGAACAAGTTTTGGGATTGATCCAATTTTTGAAAATCGTTCGCTGATGATCTGCAGCCTATTTACATCATTTTCTATTTCCTGAACGATCTTGTTATCAAGTTGCTTGAGTTTTAACAACTCTATCCATGCCATAATCGACGACAGTGGTGTGCCAAGTTGATGGGCTGTCTCTTTCGACATCCCAACCCACACCTGGTTTTGTTCTGACTTTCTGGCAGTATTGAACAAAAGATAAGCAATAAAGAGAAACAGGCCGATAATACTGAATTGTATGATGGGATAATAACGAAGCTGAGTTAGCAGATATGAATCTTTATAGAAAATGTATCTCGTTCCCTGCTCGGCCAGATCAATAATGATCGGGTCATTTTGCCCGGCCATTTCGATAATTGTATTTTGAACGAAAACCGGATTCCGGATCCTGGCAGAATCAATATTTCCGTATTCAATAACATTGTTTTTTGTGCTGTCGGTAATGATAACGGGTACAGAAGCTGCATTCAAGACAACCTCTGAGAAAAATGACTCAATCAGGTATTCCAGGTAATTGCGTAGCTGGGTATAGGTATGTGAATTTTTGTAATATATATAACTGATATTTCCATAGGCACTTACTTTTACAGGCTCGTAAACGGTAAATTCTTCCCTGAGTTCACCTTCCAGGACTTTAACGACAGCCGTATCAAAATCAATATTATTCACACCATTGATGTTGCCATAAATATCTGTTTGTATAACGGGGATTGTTGTGTTCCCGGAAATAATTTCAGAGTAAAATGTCAATTCTTCATCATCCTCAGCGTAAATCAGTCTTTTTGTTGCTTCAGCAAGCAACTCAACCCTTTTTCTTTCTTCAGCCTTCAATGTTTCGAAAAATTTTTCAGTATGCTTAACGAGAGCAGCCCTGTTTTGGATGGCATCAGCCCAGATCCTGATATTCTGCCGTTGCTCTGCTGCAATTTTTCTGACCAAAATATTGGAATACCAGAGCGAGCCGGCTACAATAATAGCTGCTGTTGCGAAAAGGCTTAATTTCCATCGTTTTTTTTGCGTGTATACGTTCAATTTCTTCAGGTTTATTGATGAAACGCTTTGAAAAACAAAATAGTATATTTATAAGAATCGTGCAATTCTTTGTCAAAAATAAAACTTATTCTGAAAAGTGAGGATTTTATCTTTTGGGTTAAATATTATTTTGATATGCAGGGGTTAGTTTAAATAGAATTGTATTTTTGTTTTTTTTTATAATTAGAAGTTAAATTTGAAAGAATAAATAATTATGAATGACAAGAATGAGAAGATGACTACTTTTAAGAAATGGATGATATCCATTCGCCCTTTTGCTTTACCGGCCTCAACCATGCCTGTGATCTTTGGTACTTTTCTCGCTGTTTTTTATGGTGGATATTCATTTAACGCGGGATTGTTCTTGCTTGCCTTTTTTGCTATGGCTATCCTCCATTCGGGAGCTAATCTTTTGAATGATGTTGCTGACTTTAAAAAGGGCCTTGATACTATTCCATCGCCTGTTAGCGGGGGCGTGGTAAGGGGTATTTTATCGAGCAGGGAAGCGCTGATAGCTGCAATTATACTATTATCGTTGGGTACTGTTATTGGGTTGATTCTTGTCTGGCTAACCGGTCCCCTTCTTCTTGTTATTGGCATTTGGGGGGTGCTGGCAGGTGTTTTTTATACGGTAGGAGGTAAACTTACGTTAAAGTATCATGCGTTGGGAGACCTGTCGGTGTTTTTAAATTTTGGTATCCTGGGTTCTCTGGGCGCATGGTTTGTGCAATCAGGCACTTTTTCCTGGATCCCTGTTATCTGGGCAGTGCCCATGGCCATACTGGTGATTGCTATCCTTCATGCAAATAATTGGCGCGATATTGAAGGTGATAAAAAACAAAATATTTTTACCATTGCCTCTTTACTGGGCGATAAAAAGTCATTAGTATATTATGCCTTGCTGATTTTTGGCCCGTTTTTTATTATTCTGGGATTGGTTTTTTTACCTGGAATTATTAACGGAGAGATGCCTGCATTACCATTTACATTCCTCATTACATTATTTTCTTTTCCAATAGCGTTAAAACTTTGGTCGAAAGCATTATCGAGAAAAACCCCTAAGAAACCCCTTGATTTTGTTGCCCTGGACGGTGCTACAGCACAGCTGAACCTTGTATTTGGATTACTTTGTACTGTTGCTTTATTTCTTGATGCAGGTATTAGATTATGGTTGTGATGGTTGATAATATTATCAGTAATACACTCTGGGATATTGCCGTATTTATATTTCCCCCTTTTGGGTCTTGAACGATCCGCATGGTTACCCATCTTGATTTTGATGACAAGATGCTGGAATATGTAATTTCGTGCTTGCCGGATATTTCTGTCTGACAAGGTGTGGGGGGTATCCGATATCCGAATAACGATATTCGATTTTCGAAGTATTAATTACAATTAATTACATCATTACATCATTACATCATTATATCATTATATCATTACATCATTATATCATTACATCATTATATCATTATATCATTACATCATTACATCATTATTACCTATTTTGGATTCTCTTCCGGGTAGAGATTAGCAAAAAATTATTCATGAATTTTAAAACCCTATTGACAAAAGCCTCAAAATGTATTAACTTCACATATTATTGGGGTTATTGAATCTATTTTTTTGATTTTCGACAATTTTTAATTACCTTTGCACCCCTTTTTTTTACAGCCGAATCAAATTATTTATATAAAACATATATGAAACTTTCCCAATTCAGGTACTACTTACCACAGGAACTTATTGCGGCTCGTCCTCCTGAACAAAGAGACGAATCGAAGCTTATGGTCCTTGATAGAAAAAATCAGACCATTGAACACAGAAACTTTAAGGATATCCTCGACTATTTTTCGGAGGGGGATGTTTTGATCGTTAATAATACAAAAGTCTTCCCGGCTATTCTTCAGGGAGTGAAGGAAAAAACAGGAGCCGCCATAACTGTGTTTTTATTGCGTGAGCTAAATCCCGAATCCAGGTTATGGGATGTACTTGTTGACCCGGCTCGTAAGATCCGTATTGGAAATAAATTATTTTTTGGAGAAGATGAGTCTCTGGTGGCCGAGGTTATCGACAATACTACCTCCAGGGGAAGGACGCTTCGTTTTCTTTATGATGGGACTTATGAAGAATATAAAAATACCATCCAACTCCTTGGGGAAACCCCACTGCCTGCTGAAATACAGCGAATTCGTTCAATAGAACCCGAAGATAAAGATCGTTATCAAACCATTTTTGCTAAAAGTGAAGGCGCTGTTGCTGCACCAACTGCAGGAATGCATTTTAGCAGAGAAATAATGAAGCGCCTGGAATTAAAGGGGGTTTCTTTTGCAGAAGTAACACTTCATGCCGGCCTGGGAAATTTTCGGAATATCGAGGTTGAAGATCTTTCCAAACACAAACCCGATTCTGAAGAAGCATTTATTAGCCTGGAAACTGCTTCCATTGTTAATAAAACAAAAGAAAACAAAAAAAATGTTTGCGCTGTAGGAACAACTACTATGAAAGCCATTGAATCGGCTGTATCTGTCGCCAAGACGTTAAAGCCTTTTAACGGCTGGTCAAATAGATTCATTTTTCCTCCTTATAAATTCAGCATCGCCAATACCATGATCACTAATCTCCACCTGCCAATGTCTCCTATGATTATGCAGGTAGCTGCTTTTGGTGGTTACGATTTTGTTATGCGTGCATACAAAGAGGCTGTTGATAAGAAGTATAATTTTTTTACTTATGGAGATGCAATGATTATCCTCTGATGAAAAAATTTGTTCTTATTGTTGCCGGCGGGCTTGGGATAAGAATGAAAACTGATATTCCTAAACAGTTTTTGCTGCTTGCTGGTGAGCCCATTTTGATGCATACTATTCGGGCCTTTTTTCAAGCAACCCCTGATATTACTACTGTTGTTGTTCTTCCTTCCAACCAGACAGACCACTGGAGAAAACTTTGTGAGGAATATTCTTTTGCTTATCCACACCTGGTTACCCAAGGTGGGAAAACAAGGTTTCAATCTGTAAAAAATGGCCTGGCAATGATTCCTGATGAGGGCCTTATTGCTGTTCATGATGGCATCAGGCCTCTTGTAGATAATCAAATCATTATCAATGCATTTGGAGTGGCGGAGAAATATGGAAATGCCATTCCTGCCATTAGGGTTTCAGATTCTGTTAGGATAACCAGCGATCATACTAACAAGCCTATTGACAGACAACGGTTTAGGTTAATTCAAACACCACAGGTTTTTCAATCCTCTATCCTGCAGGAAGCTTATCAGCAGGTTGACCGGGTAGCGTTTACTGATGATGCTACTGTCGTTGAGGCTTCTGGACACCAGATCCACCTTATTGAAGGACACCCGAACAATATCAAAATTACTACTGCTATTGACCTTCAACTTGCTGAGGTACTTATCAGGGATAGCAATACATAACTACCGAATCACAAATAAAATTTAAAAATTAAGGTTCAATTTTCGTGATAATCCATAAGATCCTTATTTTTGTGACCATAAAACTTCAATCACATGATTGACCGCATAATTTTAGGTATTGACCCCGGCACCAATATTATGGGCTTTGGATTGATTCACCAAAAGGGCGATAGCATCGCATATATTAATATGGGAGTGCTAAAGCTTGGAACGCATGCTGACCATCAAAAAAAGCTAAAACAAATTTTTGACAAAACACTAGCATTAATTGATGAATACAACCCCGATGAAGTAGCTATTGAAGCCCCTTTTCATGGTAAAAATATTCAATCAATGTTGAAGCTTGGCCGTGCTCAGGGAGTATCCATGGCGGCTGCCTTGTTTCGATCAGTACCCATCTTTGAATATGCCCCCAGGAAAATAAAAAAGTCAATTGCCGGCAGTGGGGATGCATCAAAGGAACAGGTAGCTAAGATGCTTGAAAGGATACTCAAATTGGAAGAACTCCCACAACAGATGGATGCCTCTGATGGACTTGCAGCAGCAGTTTGTCATTATTACCAAAGAAATTTAACTCCTGAAGGAAATCAGTATACAAGCTGGAAGGGCTTCGTAAACAAGAACCCGGGTAGGTTATCCAAATAGGTTACATTAATTTCTGATACGCGTGCCACCACCTGTCGGGGATATCATTTTTACAGGCAGTTTGATAGTCCTGATAAGAGCAAGGAATAAGGTAATGCCGTTCGTATTTCATCTTCATTTCCGAAGAGCAGTTAACTTCCATCCACCATCTGTCGCTCTTCTTGCTTTTATAAAACACAACCTCCTCTTCCTGTCCATCTATTCGTACCATATATTTCAGGTAATCCTCTGTACCCCGGTGAGGGAATTCCCGGGTGCGCTTATAAAATCCTTCAATGAAATACCAAATCATTTGTGCGATCAAAGTGGCGGTCTGGTCATTGCGGTCAAACGATGGATTTCCTTCATAAAAACCAATTGAAGATAATTTTTCACTCAGCCCGGCGTACCTGCATATCTGGCAGGCTTCTTCTCCATTAAACCCATTTGGCGATGCATTTGCATTTCCAGGGGAGTCAGCAAAACGTATGGAAGAGATATCGAAGCTTAGAAGATCGGCGTTTCTGACCAATGGCTCAATTTCTTTCATATTTACCTTCACATCACCCAGCCTGTAAATATCAAAAAACATATTCCTCATCAAATTAATCGATTCCTGGTCAACATAATATGTTTGGTATCCAATATTTGTATAATTAAATAAATAATTAGGCTGATGCAGGATGATATTACTCAAAAACGATTTAGAGGTTATTTCTGCTTCCGAATCATCCCCAATATCAAATTCGGTATCCACAGATACAATATTAATTATTTGACCCAGATTTTCGTAGGCTTGATAATTTGCATATGTCAGATCCTGGCTTCCACCTAGAATAATAGGTATGATATTATTTTTGAGTAGCTCACTTATTACTGTCATGAGGGCAAAGTAGGTGTCAGCAATCTTATGGCCCTGTTTGATATTTCCAATATCGGCCATTCTTACTTTAAAATCGCCGGGGAAAAGAGTATAAAACTTATTTCTTACCCGATCAGGATTTTGAGCACAACCTTCATTGTTTACTGATTTTCTATCTTCATTTACACCAAGTAAAACAATGTCGATGTTCTTCAAGTCAGGAAAATGATTGGGTTTGGTGAAAATCCGGGCTATATTTCCCAGGTTTTTTCTGTTTGGGTTTTTGGAAGGCTCATTATTTAATGACTCAACCGGTGTCAGATAAATCGAAATATCCATTTTGATTCTGTTGGAGAAAAAAGCGCTACTTTTTCCTTGGTTTTTTCTTAGCCTTAATTGTTTTAATGTGTTCAGCTAGCTCAAGGCATTCTTTAAGGGTTAGGCTCTCAGGCTCTTTATTTTTAGGTATTTTATAATTAGATTTTCCAATAGAAATATAGGGGCCATACCTTCCTTTTAGTACCCTGACATCTTTGTTTTCGTCAAACTCTTTAATGATATTGTCCTTATCCTGTTTTCTTTTTTCTGCAATCAGTTCAATAGCCCGTGACAGTTGAATGGTTAGAGGATCATCATTTTTCCCAAGGGAGTAAAAATTAGACTTGTGTCTGACATATGGGCCAAATCTTCCACTGGCCACAATGACTTCGTTTTCTTCATGATTACCCAATGTTCGGGGTAATTTAAATAAATCAAGAGCATCTTCAAGTGTAATTGAATCTATGCTTTGATTTTTTTTCAGGCCGGCAAATCTTGGTTTCACAGTGTTATCTGTATTTCCCAGCTGGACAATAGCACCATATCTACCTAATTTAACGTAAATGTTTTTTCCTGATTCCGGATCCTGGCCAAGAAGTTTTTCTCCTTTGGCTTTATCACTACTCTTCAGGGTTTTCTCAACTTGCTTATGGAAGGGGCTGTAAAACTCATTTATCATTTGGTTCCATACCTGCTCTCCTTTAGCTATTTCATCGAATTCCTTCTCTACATCAGCAGTAAAGTTATAATTCATAATATTTTTGAAATTTTTCATCAAAAAAGTATTCACCAGAACCCCAATGTCTGTTGGAAACAATCTCCCTTTGACAAAACCTGTTTTTTCATTTTTCATTTTTTCACTAATCTTCCCACCCATTAGGATTAAGGTGGTTAATTCTACCACCCTTCCCTGTTTGTCACCTTTCTCAACATATTCCCTTCTCTGAATAGTTGAAATGATTGGCGCATATGTAGAGGGCCTTCCAATACCCAGCTCCTCCAATTTTCTAACAAGTGTTGCTTCAGAATAACGATATGGCGGGCTGGTAAATCGCTGTGAGGCATTCATCTGTTTAAGATTCAGCTTTTCTCCAATTGTTAACTTAGGCAAAACACCTTCGGGCACTTCAGTCGTTTCTTCATCCTGTGATTCGAGGTATAATTTCAAAAACCCTTCAAATTTAATTACTTCCCCCTTGGCAATTAGTTTTTCGTCAACGGTAGATATATCAATAGTTATAATTGTTTTTTCAAGAATGGCATTACTCATTTGTGATGCTATAGCCCTTTTCCAGATCAAATCATAGAGTCTTTTTTGCGCTGTATCGCCACTAATGGATGCAGTTTCAAGATAAGTAGGCCTGATGGCTTCATGAGCTTCCTGGGCACCCTTCGACTTGGTTGCAAATTTTCTGGTTTTTGAGTACTCAGCCCCATAAGAATTTGTTATGACTGTCTTGGCTTTGCTAAGAGCCAGATTAGAAAGGTTAACCGAGTCGGTTCTCATGTAAGTAATTTTACCCGACTCATAGAGTTGTTGTGCAACACGCATGGTGTTAGCCACAGAAAACCCAAGTTTACGACTGGCTTCCTGTTGTAAGGTTGAAGTTGTAAAAGGAGGTGCAGGAGATTTGGTAGCTGGTTTGGTTTCAATATTTTCGACAGTAAATTCTGCACCAATACAATTAGTAAGAAAATCCTCTGCCTTTTGCCTGGTGTCGAACCTCTGCAGTACCTCTGCTATCATAATCGACTGGCCATTAGCATTTTTGACATAGAAGTGTGCAGTTACTTTGTAATAAGAAACAGGTTCAAATGACTTGATATCTTCTTCTTTTTCCACAATCAACCTGACAGCCACTGACTGAACCCTACCTGCTGACAAAGCTGGCCGGATTTTTTTCCACAGAAGCGGTGAAAGTTCAAAGCCAACAAGGCGGTCAAGAACACGGCGGGCCTGTTGCGCATCTACAAGGTTCTTGTCGATACTTCGTGGATTTTTAATGGCGTCCAGGATGGCCGACTTTGTGATCTCATGAAAAACAATCCTTTTAGTCTTCTCCTCATCAAGACCTAATGCTTGAATCAAATGCCACGAAATGGCTTCCCCCTCACGGTCTTCATCAGAAGCAAGCCAAATCATTTCTGCTTTTTTCGCATCCTTTTTTAGATCTTTAATAACTTTTGCCTTTTCAGGACTAATTTCATACGCAGGTTCAAAGTTGTTATCAACATCAACGCCCAAATTTTTCTTTGCCAGGTCTCTCACATGACCAAAACTTGACTTTACCAGAAAATCTTTCCCCAAAAAGCCTTCAATTGTTTTAGCCTTTGCAGGCGACTCAACAATAACGAGATTCTTTACCATAAGTTCCTCCAAATATTTCAAATATCAATGCCTTAAAACGGCACAAAAGTATAATATTTTTATATAAATCCATTTTTTTGCTTTTTGTTACCCTCATAAATGATAAAAAACTTCAAATTTTTTTTTATTATTTTTGCGGCCGCTATCTACTAATCAATCTAAAGAAGTGACAATAAAAAAATTATATAAAAAAACCTATGGATGTCAGATGAATTTCTCTGACAGTGAGATTGTAGGCTCTATCATGGTAAACAACGGATATGAGACAACTAAGGATATTAAAGAGGCAGATGTTATATTTGTCAACACATGTTCTATCAGAGATCGTGCCGAGAAGCGCGTTCGTAAACGGTTACAGGAATTCAAATCATTAAAAAAGAAAAATCCCGGGCTTGTTATTGGAATATTAGGTTGTATGGCTGAACGGTTGAAGACAAAATTACTCGAAGAAGAAGAGTATGTTGATCTTATTATCGGACCTGATGCTTACCGTGAATTACCAATGCTGATGGAGACCGTAGAAACCGGACAAAAAGCAATCAATGTTTTATTATCAGTTGAAGAGACTTATGCCGACATCAAACCGGTAAGACTTGGAAGTAATGGTGTTTCGGCTTTCATTTCAATAATGAGGGGGTGTGAGAATTTTTGTGCATATTGTGTTGTTCCATTCACCCGTGGGAAAGAACGAAGCAGAGATCCAAAAACCATCATTGAGGAGGCAAGGTGCCTTTTTAACCAGGGATATAGGGAAGTCATACTTTTAGGTCAGAATGTCAATTCATACCGTTGGAGTAACAATGAGGGGTTGATCAATTTTGCGCAACTACTTGAAAAAGTGGCATCAGTAACTCCTCAGTTACGCATCAGGTTTGCAACATCTCATCCAAAAGACATATCCGACGATTTACTTCATGCTATAGCCGACAACCATAACGTTTGTAAAGCGATCCATCTTCCATTTCAATCAGGCAGCAACCATGTTCTTAACATGATGAAACGTAAATACACACGCGAATGGTATATAGAGCGTATTGAAGCTATCAGAAATATCATTCCCGGGTGTGGACTATCGACAGATATTATTTCGGGATTTTGTTCTGAAACAGAAAAGGACCATAAGGAAACGCTGTCATTAATGAAATGGGTTGGGTATGATTATGCATTTATGTTTAAGTACTCTGAACGGCCCAATACGATAGCTGCAAAGAAATATCGGGATGACATCCCGGAGGATGTTAAAGGTCGTCGATTGCAGGAAGTGATAAACCTTCAACAGGAACTTTCTCACAAAAGCAATCTTCAGGATATTGGCAAAATAGTTGAAGTGTTGACAGAAGGAATATCGCGAAAATCAAACGACTTCCTCTTTGGCAGAAACAGCCAGAATAAAGTTGTGGTATTTCCCAGAAAAGATTACAAATCCGGCGACTATGTACAAGTTATAATAACCGGTTGTACTTCAGCAACCCTTCTTGGGGATGTTGCTGAAAGCTAATTCAATTCAACATTTTCGATATTTCCAAAGGTGTCGGCATTAATCACCTCTATGCTCACTTTCTGTTTTGTTGTAAATTTTCTTTAAAATATATGAAGAAGCCTGCAGTACTTTGTAATTCATTATTCATTATTGGTTATTGGTTATTTTCCATTTCTGATTTAAACTTTTGTAAATTCTTAATTTTTATTCCTCTTGTTCATATTTCTCTTTGCAGTTTCAATCCTTAATATTTCCCTTCCCAACCCCAAAGAAGGAAGGAGTGAAACTATCAAGTGTCAGTGATTTATTCAAAATGATAAATAAGGAATATTAATGATAAATAACCAATAACCAATAATGAATCAGAAAGTCTTGCTTATATTTTGGGTGGCCTATGCACAAAAAAAAAGCTAATTCAATTCAACATTTTCGATATTTCCAAAGGTGTCGGCATTAATCACCTCTATGCTCACTTTTTTACCGTTAACATGAAACAATATCAATGCAAATTCTGTTGAAAAGAATTCAACGGAGCCACTCCATGGCAGTTTTTCCTGTCCGTAGTATGGCGCTCCAGCCGAACCATTGGTTATTTGCCAAATGGATCTTTTCATCATCAGTTTATTTCCCGTCCATTCATCAGGATACATTGGCATGTCAGGGCCGATCTTCATTCTGCTGTAATTGTGTTCATCTCCGGTAAGAAGAGCGATTACTTTTGTGCTGTAATTGATCATTAAATCAAGAAACTCATCTCTTCTTTCAATAATCCCACTTGCTACAGAATCACCACTGATATAAGGCCGGTTTTGATTATTACCATAATACCACATGTCATCCCGTGCATGTCCGCCATTAGGGAAAGCGGGCGTATGAATTGTTACAAAAACATGATCAATATTCTTATCTTTTTCAAATTTTGCCAGAACACCTTTGAACCACTCAAGCTGGTTATCCATTATATAACCATGCAGGTTTCCTCCCATGAGGTTTATCCATGAAGCAGAAGGAGCATACCAATAATTAGAGTTCAATACGATCATGGCAATATTATCGAATGTATAATAAAATACATTTTCTTTATACGAAGGAAAGTCTGGGTTCTTTGGATCAGGATCATACGTTGATCCATCCTCACTCTCCGGACCATTCAACGGGTTCACAAAGGAATCAGCAAAAGTTTTTTCTGCTGATTCGGTTTCGAATGGAAATTTATCGATGGAAATACCGTAATGGCTTTGATTATCGAAAATATGAACCAGGGCTTCGTGATTCCCCATACCGGCAATAAACGGAATTTTGTAAGCATACGGTTCAATGGTTCTTTTCCAGTTAGCATATTGCAAAATAGTTTCGCCTCTGTCAGGCAAATATCCGTTTATCATATCTCCGGTAAATTGAAAAAATCTGGCATTCCTGTAGACGCTTAGTGCGGCCATTCTTTTCATGATATACGCATTAACTCCGAAGAGATTCCGCTCTCCACCACCAAACCCGGATCGGCAGTCACTGGCATAAGCAAACGTGAAGGCGTTTCGCGACCCGGGCAGAATAGCTGTCCGGAAATTATAGGTTTCTGTAATTTCATTGATGGAAATAGTGTATATATATTCGGTGTCGCTGTCTAGTTTATCCAGCTCAATTTCATGATAAAGTGTTGTCTGGGTGTCAGTAAAGAACCGGCCGTCTGCCTCTATATGTGCAATAATCTCATTATTTGTTTTAAAGGACACCACTGCGCTCTTCTCAGTTACTAAATTGATGAAAGGGCCTTCAATAATGGAAGTTGCTGTTTCAAAGGGCCCTTTCCCGGATATGTTTATCTTTCCGTCAAAAAGGATATTTCCCTGGAGGTCGGTAATGCGGTAACCCAGTTTTATCAACCCGGTTTCCCCCCAATTCAGGATATCATATTTCCCACGAAGTTTATTTAAATTTATTTTAACTTTTCCACCGGTAATTTTTGCGTTATCACTAAAAAAAACAGGTTGTTGATACTCGACATCCTTGAACTTAATCAATCCGTAATTCAATAGACCATCAAACGATTCGTTTTTAAAGTCGAATGCTATTCCATTATCAGTTCCTGTTGGGCTGGATTGAAGCATGCTAATGGTATAAGCCGGTTTTTTATGCCTGAGGTAATATTTCTCTGATGTGGCTTCGTTGAGCAAATATAATTTTCCATCATCATCATAATGTATATTCGCATAAACCTTCGGGATGAGGTCTGGTATTTGACCAATTGATCGATTGCTTTCCAAAACAAAAAGCATTACGATTGTAGAAAGGACAAATAGTGCTGAAGTTTTTTTTAATACGATCATAGCTTGGTTTTTATAATGAGATACCTGGAACAAAAGTAAAAAGATAAAAATGATGTGTAAAAATAGTGAAAATAACCTCAGGTGGAAAAAGTATTTATATAAGAAATAAAATCACTACTTTTGCACCTCCCTTGAGGTGACTAGTGATATAAGATTTATGAATAACGATATGAGATTTTAAAACAGATGGGGAAAGAAATTATTGAGCGGAACAAACAGGAAATATTCCCTGATTTTAATACAATCATCCAGCGTAAGGATAAGGAGAGATTTTTAAACCAGCATTCCAGGGTTATTTGGCTTACTGGGTTGTCAGGTTCGGGGAAAACAACAATTGGCTCGTTACTGGAAAGGAAATTGTTCGACAGGAGATACTTGTCACAGATTCTCGATGGTGATAATATTCGTTCGGGGATAAACAATAATTTATCATTTTCGGTTGAAGATCGTAATGAAAATATTCGCCGCATAGCGGAAGTTTCCAAGCTAATACTGAACAGCGGAATCATTGTGATCAATTGCTTCATTTCTCCAACAAACAAAATCAGACAGACGGCTAAAGAGATCATAGGTGAAGAAAACTACATAGAAGTATTTATAAATGCCCCTTTAACAGTTTGTGAAGAGAGAGATACAAAAGGCTTGTACGAAAAAGCCAGGAAAGGAATGATAAAAAATTTTACGGGCATCGATTCTCCTTTTGAAGCGCCGCTGAATCCTGACATTGAACTTAGAACCGATAAGTTGTCCGTTGAAGAATCTGTCGATAAGGTTTTAGATCATATAATGCCTTATCTTAAATATTAAGTTTGAAATAAATGAAGAAATACAATCTTAATCATTTACGTGAGCTGGAGTCAGAATCAATATATGTTTTCAGGGAAGTGGCTGCCCAGTTCGAACGGCCTTGTCTGCTGTTTTCAGGTGGAAAGGATTCGATCATACTTGTTCACTTAGCCCGAAAAGCTTTCTGGCCAGCCAAAATACCTTTTCCTTTACTGCACATTGATACAGGGCATAACTTTGATGAGACAATCAAGTTCAGGGATGATCTTGTGGAGAAAATCGGAGCTCAGCTTATGGTAGGATCTGTGGAGGAATCAATTGAAAATGGGAGGGTTGTTGAGGAGATTGGATACAATGCAAGCCGGAATTTACTCCAAACCACCACATTACTTGATACCATCGAAGAATATAAATTCGATGCTGCTATTGGGGGGGGGAGAAGAGATGAGGAGAAGGCCAGAGCCAAGGAGAGGTTCTTTTCGCACAGGGATGAATTTGGCCAGTGGGATCCAAAAAATCAGCGCCCGGAGCTCTGGAATATCTTTAATGGTAAAAAAAATATGGGAGAGCATTTCAGGGTCTTTCCAATCAGTAACTGGACAGAAATGGATGTGTGGCAATACATTTATATGGAAAATATTGAAATACCCAGCCTTTATTATACACACGTCAGAAAAGTGTTTAAAAGGGATGGCGTTTGGTTGGCCTGGGCACCCTTCATGAAAACAAGAGACACGGAAGAGGTAATAGAGAAACAGGTTCGTTGCCGTACAATTGGCGATATTACATGTACAGGGGTGGTGCCGTCATCAGCAGATACACTTGAAGATATTATTAAAGAAATAGCTGCTACGAGAATCACAGAAAGAGGAGGCCGATACGATGATAGGCGGTCGGAAGCAGCCATGGAAGACAGGAAAAAAATTGGATATTTCTAAATTTTACCCTTCTGTCCTCCACTTGGCCGATAACGCCCCTGCTTGCAAGGGTACATATGAGGCCACTGCCGCTGAAGCGGCGAAGATTTTTTTATTAAAGTCAGTATTAAATTAAAAATTATGGAGCAGGAATTTTCCAGTAAGGGATATCTCAATATGGAATTGTTACGGTTTACTACTGCCGGAAGTGTTGATGACGGGAAAAGCACACTTATTGGCAGGCTGTTATACGACAGTAAATCCATTTTTGAAGATCAACTTGAAGCTGTCAAACGCGCCAGTATTCTTCAGGGTAATGAAATGATGGATCTGGCCTTGCTTACCGACGGGTTGAGGGCAGAAAGAGAACAAGGGATCACCATTGATGTGGCTTACCGGTATTTTGCCACACCTAAAAGGAAATTCATCATTGCCGATACGCCGGGACATATTCAATATACACGTAATATGGTAACGGGAGCTTCTACGGCTAACGCTGCCCTGATCCTGATCGATGCGCGAAACGGAGTAACTGAACAAACCTATCGACATTCTTACATCGCATCGTTGCTGCAAATACCCCATATTATCATTTGTATCAATAAAATGGATCTGGTTGACTATAAAGAAAAGGTTTTTGAAGGAATAAAACGTTCTATTAGCGATTTTTCCGCCAAACTAGTAGATGCTCACGACTTACATTTTGTGCCAATCAGCGCTTTAAAGGGTGACAATGTTGTAGATGCTTCAGATAAAATGCCCTGGTACCAAGGAGGAACGTTGCTCTATATCCTGGAAAACATGCATATAGCCAGCGATAATAATATGATTGACCCGAGGTTTCCTGTCCAATATGTCATCCGGCCTCAATCCGATGAGTATCCTGATTACAGGGGTTATGCCGGCCGTGTAGCCGGTGGAATTTTCCATAAAGGCGATCCAATAGTAGTTCTTCCATCAGGATTTATATCCAAAATTAAATCGATCGATATAATCAATGGAGAAATTGAAGAAGCATATCCTCCGATGTCTGTAACTATCGCTATTGAAGATGATATTGATATTAGCAGGGGCGATATGTTTGTCAAAGAAAATAATATGCCTGAAATAACCCAGGATGTTGATATCATGATGTGCTGGATGGACGAAAAACCGATGCAGCTCAACGGGAAATATGCTGTTAAGCATACAACGAAAGAGGTACGTTGTATGGTAAAAGAGGTAAAATACAAGGTTGATGTTAATACACTTGAACGGGTCTATGATGACAAGCTTGTTGGCCTAAATGAAATTGCACGTGTTTCACTGCGAACTACCAATCCAATCTATATTGATTCTTACCGGAAAAACAGGAAAACTGGAGCATTGATCCTTATTGATGAGGCCACCAATACTACAGTGGGTGTTGGGATGGTTGTGTAAGTCTCTTTTTTTATTATTAAACAATTAACTACATACACATATGAAAAAATTATTTTTTAAAGGTTTATTTCTTTCAATGGTCCTTATTGCAGGAATTCAAATTAATTCAAATGCATGTACTAACTTCCTGATCACCAAAGGTGCATCTACCGACGGATCTGTCATGATAAGCTATGCCGCCGACTCCCATGTTTTGTATGGCGAATTGTATTACTGGCCGGCAGCAACTTATGAAGATGGGACCATGCTGGATGTTTACGAATGGGATACAGGTAAATACCTTGGTCAGATTAAACAAGTCAGGCAAACGTACACGGTTGTTGGTAATATGAACGAATATCAGGTAGCGATTGGCGAAACAACATACGGCGGCCGGAGTGAGCTGCAAAGCCAACCCGGTGCCATCATGGATTATGGCAGTCTGATGTATATCGCACTGCAACGGTCTCAATCAGCGAGAGAGGCTATTAAAGTAATAACTACCCTGATGGACGAATATGGTTACTACAGCAACGGAGAGTCATTTTCCATTTCAGATGCTAACGAAGCATGGATCTACGAAATGATAGGAAAAGGTGATGGCCAAAAGGGAGCTGTGTGGGTGGCACGCCTCATCCCGGATGGATATATTTGTGCCCACGCAAACCAGGCCCGGATAACCACCTTTCCTCTTGCCAATGGAAAAACATCTATAACGTTCGACGAAATAGATAAAATATTCAACCCTGAGGTGGAATGTGTTTATTCAACAGATGTTATTTCTTTTGCCAGAGACAAAGAATACTATAAAGGAAAAGATAAAGATTTTAGCTTCTCCGATACGTATGCACCGGTTGATTTTGGTGGCACTCGCTTTTGTGAAATCAGGGTGTGGTCGATGTTTAAAGATGTTAATGATGACATGGATCAATACTTCGATTACGTAAAAGGAGATATTAAACATGACCCTGAAACAGGTTATGCCACAAATCGTATGCCTCTATGGATCAAACCCGACAGGAAAATTTCTGCCCAGGATATGATGGACTTTATGAGAGACCACCTGGAAGGGACAGAACTGGACATGACTAAAGATATAGGCGCCGGGCCTTTTGGAATGCCTTACAGGTGGAGGCCCTTAACATGGCAGGTTGATGATGTAGGATACTGCAATGAACGGGCAGCCTCCACTCAACAAACCGGATTCTCTTTTATCGCACAGTCACGGTCATGGTTGCCAAATCCGGTTGGTGGTATTTTCTGGTTCAGCGTTGATGATGCAGCAAGTTCAGTATATGTGCCAATGTATTGCGGGATTACAAAGGTGCCGGAAAAATTTGCCAGGGGATATGGTGCTATGATGGAATTTAATGATGATGCAGCTTTCTGGGTTTTTAATCAGGTATCAAATTTTGCATATACCCGCTATAATTATATTCATCCTGAAATTGATTCACTTCAACATATCATGGAAGCAAATTTTATCGCTACTACAAAAGCCATTGATAATGCTGCGGTTGAACTCTATAAAACAGAACTTTTATCGGCTGTTTCTAACCCGTCTTTGACAAGAGAATTTCTTACCGATTATTCTGTCACGCAGGGAAATAAGACAGTGACGGCATGGAAAGAATTTTATGCTTACCTCTTTACTAAATATATGGATGGAAACATTAAAGAAAAAGATGGGGACAAACAAAATCCTAAGGTATGGCAGCCAGGGTATGGTGAAGAATGGTATCGAAAAATTGTAAACGAAACAGAAGATCAATTCAAAATGACTGGCGGTGCCGGGCATTAATAAAATCTTGTCATGACCCCTTTCTTTTTAAGAACAATAGTAGTTGTTGCTCTTATTATTAAAGTTTCCGGATCTTTTTCCTGTACTAACCTTATTGTTACAAAGGGTGCTTCATCTGATGGATCAACCATGCTGGTTTATACCAATGACGGCGAATGGTTGTATCATTTAAATAGAACTCCGGCCAAGGACTATGCTCCGGGTGATTCTGTGGAATTCACAAGCAGATCCGGAGCACGAGGTAAGATTTCCCAGGTGCAGCATACGTATGCCCTTATTGGTTTCCAGATGAACGAGCATCAGGTTGCGATCGGAGAAACCACTTTTACCGGGCGTGAAGAGCTTTGGAACAAATCCAAATTCCTGGAATATTGGCATCTTATGATCCTGGCCCTGGAAAGGGCCAAAACTGCAAGAGAAGGAGTAGGCATAATCACTGACCTGGTTGAAAAATACGGGTATGGCAGTGAAGGGGAATCTTTTTCCATTATCGACCCAAACGAAGCCTGGGTACTTGAAATGGTGGGGACAGGAAGCGGAGGAGAGGGAGCTGTGTGGGTTGCCGTAAAAATTCCGGATGGCTATATATCGGCCCATGCTAATATGGCCAGGATAGGTGAATTCCCATTGAATGACCCGGATAATTGCTTGTATTCGGCTAATGTAATATCATTTGCGATTGAAAAAGGCTATTATGACCCGGCATCCAACGAGCCATTCCGGTTTAATGAAACGTACAACCCACCTTCACCCGACAGGTTGAAATATTGTGAGTCGCGTGTCTGGAGCCTTTTTACAAGAAGTGCTCCATCCATGAGCCTTTCACCAGACTATCACCGAGGGATTCAAGGGGCTGAGCGATACCCTTTATGGATAAAACCCGATAATAAATTATCCCTTCGGGATGTCATAGTACTTATCAGAGATCATTATGAGGGCACACCCTATGATATGACAAAAGGGATAGATGCCGGGCCATTTGGGAACCCAAACAGATGGCGGCCACTAAACTGGGAGAAAGATGACCGGGAATATTCCTGGGAAAGGCCTATATCAACATATAATACAGCCTTTTCTTATATCGCTCAGTGTCGTTCATGGTTGCCTGATCCCCTTGGCGGTATTGTATGGTTTGGGGTAGACGACACCTATTTTACCTGCTACGTGCCTATCTATTGTGGAGTTGATGAAATACCCGAACCCTTTGCCAACGGAGATATTCAAAAGTTCTCGTGGGAATCGGCATGGTGGGTGTTTAATTTTGTTTCCAACTTTGCCAATCTTAAATACTCATACATGATTGAAGATATCAGAAAAGTACAATCTGAGTTAGAGAATAAATTTATTAATGATCAGGATTCAGTGGAGGTTAATAGTAAAAACCTGGATGAGGAACAAATGAAGAAATTCCTTACCAACTATTCGTTAACGCAAGGAAATTATGCACATCAACGGTGGATTGAACTTGGAGAATACCTGATAACAAAATATAACGATGGGTATGTAAAAGATGATCAGGGTAACCTCCGGGAAGTGGGTTATCCTGATGCATGGAAAAATAAAATGATGAATATTGAAACGGATAAATTTTTGATCCCTGAAGGAGGAATGGATAATAAAATTGAAAAACTGCCGTATTAATAATGATATTTCATGCTTGCATTGCATGTTATTGTTATTATTTACATTATATCTTGCAAATTAACCCACTTCATGCTTAAATTTGCATATATTTAACACT